>CALGHW010000459.1 GCA_937916075.1 uncultured Prevotella sp. | reverse complement strand
TCTGCTCCTCGTCGGTTTGAGGTGGAGCCACCCGCAGGCCACAATAGGACACACTGCCATCGGGTTGCCACTCTACGCGCACCGGTGTCTTCTCTCCTTTACGCAACTTGACCTCAAACTTGTAGGAATTGGGATTCCAGGCCGTGCGCCAACGTTCGGGCACCACCAGCCGGCCGCCTATATACACTTTCACATAGCCGGCATAATAGAGAAGGAAGTGATAACTGTTGTCGGCCGGGGCCTCTATACTGCCCTCATAGACCACATGCGCGCCGTCGAGACCTATATCTTTGGGCAAACGGGGTATCTCACGGGCATTTTCATAATAGAGAGAATCCTCCCGCCGCGCCATGGTTTTGCCCTTCTTGTCGGTATATACCCCCGTAAGCGCTCCAGGATGTCCGTCTTTGTCATACAGGGCGAATGCCTGTCCCAACTGAAGGTAGGCTTTGGGATTGCCCCACCGGCCATACGAATAGGTGTCCCACAACAATCCGTAGCGGTTGGTGCTCATGACAAAGGGAACGCTCACCTTCGTGTTATACTGGTAGAGTTCCTCGTCCTTGCCCTTATAGTTCATGTCCTCAGCCTGATGCTGTCCGAGTCCGTAGAAGGCCTCATCGGCTTGGCTGTCAAAGAGCAGGCGCCAACTGTATCCCTGCCTGTCGTCCATGGACAGCTTGTTTAAGTCGGTAGTCTTACCCCAATTCACCTCTCCCGGCGCCGATGGCCGATAGCCTTCTGGCAACAGAGTCTGCTGGGAGACATAGCGCCGGAAGGTCTTGCTGCCGGAGGCCTCATGAAGCAAGACGCGTCCGGAACGGCGGTCCACATAGGTCATACGCCCCGTCTGCTTGTCAATCTTGACCTGAAGACAGCCGGTGGCAATTGTCACACAAAGGCTGTCTTCCTCCACGTCATAAGGCGTGACGCCCGTCTGCGGAACAATGACAAGGCTCTTGCGCTTTTGTGGTATCCGGTCTTCAGGAGTAGCCTCCACCCGCACAATGCCATCCTTGACCACAGTCAGCCTCACGGTCTTGGCCTCAGCCGGTGTAACCTGTGGCAATGTGACGGTGACACTCTGCCCACTCTTCACATATCCTGCAGCCCAAGCCATGGAGACTCCGGCAAGGAACATTCCGGCCAAGAACATTCTTGGGTTATTCATTTTCTGTTTCATAGTTTTGGTTTTCTTTATTCTATATGGTATCTACAGGGACTCCGCCTTTTCTCTATCAGAGAGAAGCAGAATCCCTCCAGGCAAGAAAACACTCTTCTCTCAAGAATGTTTCTTACCGTTGTATCTTGTCGGACGTCTCCCTGATGACCAACTGCTGGGGGACAATCTTCTTATAGATGGTCTGGTCACCCTGGATGCCCCTGAGCAGCAAATCACAAGCTGTGGCTCCCATCAGATGGCTTTGGTCGGCGATGACCGACATACGGGGAGTGACATAGCTGGCATGCACATCGTCGGTAAACCCTATCAGGGCCACATCATCAGGGATATGGAGTCCCAGACACTTGATGGCATTAAAGGCGGCGAAGGTGATAATGTCGTTAAAGGCCAGGATGGCATCCGGACGGTCATCTCGCTCCAGCAGCCGCAAGGCAGCCTGAAGGGCCACCTCATAGTCTATCTTGTCACAAGCCACCAGCGTACGGTCGATGGACATCCGGTTTTCACGCAAGGCCTCCAAGTATCCATGTTTGCGGCGGCGCACCATGTCGAGATGGTTGGGCCCTCCGATAAAAGCGATACGGCGGCGGCCCGTGTCGATGAGGTGCTGCGTGGCCTGTTGGGCCGCCTCATCCCCATTGGCGGTGACACAGGAAAACTTGTCGGTCATGCAGGTACGTCCAAAGAAGACCAGGGGAATACCCATATCAGCTATCTCCTCAAAGTGGGAATAGTCGGTTGTGTCTTGTGCCAGACAGGCGATGATGCCTTCCACATGCATCCCGATAAAGTTATCAATCACCTGCGACTCACGCACAAAGTCCTCATGACTGTTGGCGCTGATGACTGAATAGCCATGCTT
>CALGHW010000458.1 GCA_937916075.1 uncultured Prevotella sp. | reverse complement strand
GTTGTGCTTGAAGAAGGAGGTGTAGCCCATCCATATGCCTGTGCCTATGAGGGCGAGGGCAGCCAGGAAGGTCAGGGCCTTCAGCAATGTCTTCTTCTTGATTGTGATATATGTAGCCATACTTTTGTCTTTCTTTGGATGTGTCTGATAATGTATTAGGGAGTAAAGGCACAGGTGTCGCTGTCCCTTCACTCCCTATGGTAGAGTCTTTGGCTGAGAATGATTCTGGATGGGTTGTTATCCGTTCATGGAGAGCAGGAATTCCTCGTTGCTCTTGGTCTGGATGAGCCGGTCGCGCACGGTGTTCATGGCCTCGATAGGATTCATCTCGCTGATAAATTTGCGGATAATCCACATGCGGTTGAGCGTGGTCGGGTCTTGGAGCAGGTCGTCGCGGCGCGTGCTTGACTGCACCAGGTTGACCGCCGGGAAGATACGCTTGTTGCTCAGTGAGCGGTCGAGCTGCAGCTCCATGTTGCCGGTGCCCTTGAATTCCTCGAAGATAACCTCGTCCATCTTGGAACCTGTGTCGATGAGGGCTGTGGCGATGATGGTGAGCGAACCGCCGTTTTCGATGTTGCGGGCGGCGCCGAAGAAGGCGTTGGCGTCCACACCGCCGGTGAGTACCTTTCCACTGGCAGGGCTGACGGTGTTGTAGGCGCGGGCCAGACGGGTGATGGAGTCGAGGAAGATGACCACGTCGTGGCCACATTCCACCATACGCTTGGCTTTCTCCAGCACGATGCCGGCAATCTTCACGTGGCGGTCGGCAGGCTCATCGAATGTAGAGGCGATGACCTCGGCGTTGACGGTGCGGCTCATATCTGTTACTTCCTCGGGGCGCTCGTCGATGAGCAGCATCATCAGGTAGGCCTCGGGGTGGTTGGCGGCGATGGCGTTGGCGATGTCCTTCATCAGGATGGTCTTACCGGTTTTGGGCTGTGCCACGATGAGGGCGCGTTGTCCCTTGCCGATGGGGGAGAAGAGATCAACGATGCGTACGCTGGGATTGGTGGTAGCGGGATTGCCGCACAGTTTGAACTTTTCCTCGGGGAAGAGAGGCGTGAGGTGCTCGAAGGCCACACGGTCGCGCACTTCTGAGGGGTCTCGTCCGTTGATGCTGTTGACGGAGCTCATGGCGAAGTACTTCTCGTTGTCGTGGGGCGGGCGTACCATGCAGTCTACCACATCGCCCGTTTTCAGGCCATACTTCTTGATTTGCTGGGGTGATACATAGATGTCATCGGGCGAAGAGAGATAGTTGTAGTCGCTGGAGCGGAGGAATCCGTAGCCGTCGCTCAGCACTTCGAGCACACCGTTGCCGGAAACTAAGTCGGAGAAGTCAAACGTCTCTCCTTGTGGTCCGCCAGGCTGGCCGGCCATAGTCTGGGCGTAGTCTGCGTTTTGTTGGTGGATGGTGGGGCGGTCAAAAATGTCCAGAGTGGGCATGGCTCCCTGGTCCTCGATGGGGAGGTCTACCATGGTGATAAAGTCGGTGCCGTCGCCGGGGTCGCCTGTCCATACGCCGTTGGCGTCTACCCCGTCGGCACATCCGGCTTGTGTGTCAGTCTGGCTGTGTTGTGCCATTTTCTCCTTCAGCTGTTCCAGCATGGATTCATCGGCCGGAGCGTTGTTGTCTTCCTCTGTGTTGTTGCCCACGGCAAAGGCTGCTTCGGGCGAGTCTTCGGTATTGGTCTGTGTGGCAGCGGTCTGTGCGGCCTTTTGTGCTTCGGCGGCAGCCTGTGCAGCGGCGATGGCGGCCAGCTCGGCCTTCGACTTGCGTCCTCTGTGCTTGGGGAAGGCGGCCAGGGGGTCTATGGGAGCTTGTGGAGCCACTTCTGTTGTCGTGTTGTCATTGGCTGCTGGCGTGTTTTCCTGTTCGGTAGTGTCCTCCGGTGTGTCTGTGTCAGCGTCGTTGCTGGCGGGCAACTCGTTGAAGAGTGAGGCCTGTTTGGTGGGCTCTACGGGCTTGCCCTGATTCTTCTTCAAGTCAAAGTTTTCGCCCTCTGTACCGTTGACGGTGTATACTTTGTTTGTATCTTTCTTGATGATGCGTGTTCTCTTCCTTTTAGGAGCAGACGAGGAATTGGCTGCGCTGTCCTCGGCCGCTTTGTCCAATATGGCATAGACTACAGTCTCAAGGTCGTCCTCGGGTGACACCTTGACGCCTAATTGTTCAGCGATTCCCATCAACTGTGGGATATCCATGGATTCGAGTTCTTCTTTCGTGTACATACGATGTATATCAGTATTTGTGATTTTCTGAATTTTGAAAATATGAGATGGAAGCGTTTCACGAACGTAAACGCTGTCATTGTTAAAACGCTGCAAAGGTAATGTTTTTTTCTGTATCAACCAATATTTTTCTGTAAAATTTAGCCAGAAGATGTCTCGTTGACGGGTGTGAGTCCCTCTGGTTGTCCTTGAAAAAGAGAGTTAACTTGTTTCTTTTTCCTAAAGCCAGGAGGCGTCTTGGCAGTGAAACATATTTGTCAGACGGTTAGACAGGTCAATAGGCAAACGCTCGCTGGGCAGGCACTTACATTTTAGCTGTTCGATAGGGATTTGCAGCTTCTCAGGGGCTGTCGTTACCGGGCCAGCAATATTCGTCAGGACATATACCGTACGGTCGTCAATTAGGTGGGATTCCTCGCGGCCTTCCATAAATGGTTCGGTTTCTTTTTCCCCGACGGCGACGGTCTGCATGAGGTACATTTGCAGTTGTGTTCCCTTTTCATGTAAAAATACCACCTTGTCTCCTTTTTGGGGCAGTTGTTGTCTTTGAGGTTGAAAAGTTCCCCAACAGAAATAAGCGTAGCCATTCTGCCAGAGTTGGTCTGCCAGCTTTTGCCATTCTTCATCTTCAAAAACCATCATGCGCAGCCGGTTGGCTTCAGGTGATTCGTCTTCCTTGGGAAGGTCTTTGTCCTTGATATAGATGGCGATGTGTATGCGGTCGCTGTAAGGGCTGTGTGCGTTCAGCTCGCAGATTTCCGCTTCAAGCAGGTCTTGCCAGCCCATGTCAAGCATGGCAGCCAGGGGCTCGTTGTCTTTGCGTGGAACATACCCGATGATGAAGTTGAAATCGAAGTTGTCGGGATTGCCGTCGTAGTCGCCGACCAGTGCCACAGCCACGGCGTTTTTGTCATAGGTGTTCTTTTTTTCGCGGACGAGGGCCAGTTTGGTTCCTACTTGCAGTTCATCCCAGATGTCGTCAATGTCATGAAAGAAGATGCCTGCAACAGGACATTCCATAAACAGCTTTCTTTTGTCGTTGTCTGTCGTTATAGGTCTTGTCTCTCCTTCCAGCTCGGGGTAGGGGGCAGGCATTATCCCTTCTTCCTCGGCGGCAATGTCTCCCTGTAAAGGCTGGGGCATACCTTCTAAGGTGAAGGCGTCGTCTGTGGGAGTGAAAATGTCTGTTTGTGGCGGTATGTCAGAGTTGTCGTGTATCTTTGAAAGATATTGTTCGACCATCTTGCTCAGGGTCGTGTCAGTGGAGATGTCCGTTATGCCCTTGGTCTCCAGTTGTCTTTGTAGGTAGGCCAGTTCGGTGTCACACTTACAGCAAGTGCCTTGACACTCGCCTTGATGGGTGCATGCAGAAGGGATATAGTCTAATCCATATTGGTTGGCTATATATGTGCGGATAGCTTTCAGTATCTCACATTTTTCTTTTCCTTTGTTCATATCTGAATCATATTTTTTTATGGTTGATCCCTGTGGGTGTCAAGATTGATATATTGGCACATCGCAATATCATGGAAGCCGAGTTCTTTTAATTCCCGGATACTCTCTCTTACATTCTCTTCTGTATTGAAGTTAGGGATAAGGGGTACTTTGATTGTAATCTTGTCTGGTGGCACCAGTTGTCGCAGTCTTACCAGACATTGTAATACTTGTGGATGACATCCCGTATATTTTTGATAGATGTGAGGGTTCATGTCCTTGATGTCGATAATCCATCTGTCTACCACAGGTATCAGCGACTTCCACAAGTGATAAGGGGCATATAGAGAAGTCTCGATGGTTATCTTCCAGTTTTTGGGGCAGAGTTTGGCAAACGCACAGATAAAATCAGCTCTCAGGGCAGGTTCTCCACCCCCAAAACAGATGCCTCCACCTGTGGTCTGGAAATAAATGTTGTCTTGCTTGACTCTGTCATATAAAGTCTTCGGTGTCAGAACATGTTTTCCTTTGCGGGG
>CALGHW010000457.1 GCA_937916075.1 uncultured Prevotella sp. | reverse complement strand
TAAGTAGGTGTTCAAAATTAATTTAAATGAATCTATGCTCTATTTTGGTTCGTATATCCAGCTCTGAAGAGGGGGGTGTAGCGGGCTACACGAGTGATGAGAAAACACACGCATGACGATGACATCATGTCTCGGTTCGGAGGTCTTGGTGTCATCGCCATGTATGTGTGGAATGTCTTGAATTAGATGGTCGGTGTAGGACAGGCCTGTCCCTATTGTTTCAGACCGTCACGATAGGTCTTGGGCGACATGCCGAAACGCTCTTTTACATACCGGCCCAGATAGGAGGGATTGGGAAATCCGAGGATGTCGGAAATCTCCTTGATAGACTTGTCGGTAGACTTCAGGTAGAAGCGTACGTTTTCTGTCACGTACTCTTGAATCCATTCCTTGGCTGTCTTTCCCGAGTTTTTCTTGCAGATGATAGAAAGATATTTGGGCGTGATGCAGAGTTTGTCGGCGTAATACTCCACAGGCTTGCGCTGTATACCCGAATGGTTGAGCAAGTCGAGAAACCTGTGAAACAAGCTTTCTGTGTGTTGTTGTCCCAAAGGAAGGTTGTTGGTCTCGCTGTTTTCCAGTATACTGCACAGTGCCAGCAGTCCAGCCTGCAGAAAGGCGGACAGCACCTCGCGGCTGTACTTCTTGTTGTTGTTGAACCGGATGCCCAGCCGCAACAATTCATAGTATCGGGCACAGAGCTCTTTGTCTTGTTCATTGAGCTTTACCCGCTTGATTTTTTCGACATATACCGCATGATTCCATGCCGTCATGTATGACCGCAGGAAAGCTTGCACAATACGTGGTGTGAGCAGAATCAGATTACACTCGAAGTCATCCGTCTGTTCTCTTCTTTCCACCATTGTCGCAGGGGGGACAATCAGCAGTTCATCCTTGTGGATTTGCTCTGTCTTGCCGTTGAGCTCTACTTCTATTTGTCCGTTGAGGCAAATCATGATAGAGTATGCCTTGGTTCGCTCCTGTGACTTGTTGCTGATGCTGTTGATGTTATCTACGAATACAATGTCGTCATCATAATAGTCGAATCTGTTTGTCTTAGTGTCAGAGGGGGTCGAAATGTTGGTATTCTCATTCCTCTTGTAACCTTTTTCCATGACTAATATATCCTATAGTTATTTACGATATGCAAATATCGTTATTTTTCTGCGTCTGACAGTAATAATATTAGAACTTTTCATGACCGTTTTGGGTATAATTTCACAAAGTTTAATTATCCCTGTAATTGGGTTTGTATATAGTGCGTGACTTTCAATATTTTTGAGTATACTTCGGGCTTTTCTTTTTCATGGCTCAAAAGCAGTTGGTGTGGGTGCGGATGAAAGAAAATATGGAAATATGTTTTTAAACATATTATATTATTTGCACAGATAACCGAAAAACGCTACCTTTGCTCTCGTTATCCTGAATACAATCTTTTTACCTTAAAAGACTAATACCTATTGAGAAATGCCTCTCGCTGCGAAGCGAGAGGCATTCATTTTTTTTGTGGTACCCTAATGGAGCTATTTGATGCCACGCTCATTGAGGGCCTTGCTGTATTTGGCAGCGTTCTGCAAATGCTCTTCATAGGTTTTGGCGAAGTTGTGTGTGCCTGAGAAGTCCTCTTTGGCGCACATATAGAGATAGTCGTGGTGGACATGGTTGAGCACTGCGTCAATACCTTTTATCGAGGCTATCTTGATGGGGCCTGGCGGCAGGCCGGTGTTCTTATAGGTGTTATAGGGACTTTTGATATAGAGCAGGTTATTGTATATGCGGCGCAGCGTGAAGTTTTTCCAGGCGTACTTGATGGTGGGGTCGGCCTGCAGGGGCATGTCGGCTTTCAGGCGGTTGTAATACATTCCGGCAATCATCGGCTTCTCCTGGTTGTTGGCTGTTTCCTCATCCACAATGCTGGCCATGGTGGCCACTTCCACAGGAGTCAGTCCCATGGCTTTCGCCTTTTCCTCGCGGTTGCGGTTCCAGAACACCTTGTATTCTTTCTGCATCCGTTCCATCAGCCGGTCGAGCGACACATTCCAGTAGATGTCATACGTGTTGGGGATAAACAGGGCTGCTATTGTGGCTGTGTCGTAGCCGTATTTGCGGCAGAAGTCCTCGTTTGCAAAGGCTTGCGCCACCGTGGCGCTGTCCATCATCAGCTTTCTCGACAGTGCGCCGGCCAACCGGTCCATCGTCTTCACTTCGGGTATGGTGAGGTTGACGGAAGTCTGTTGTCCGTTCTTGATGTGGCGGAACACGGTGAAGGCTCCTTCTCCAGGCCTGATGGCATAGCGGCCCGTTCGGATATGGTCGGCATAGCTGCTGTGGCGTGCCAGTGTCCTGAATCCGGTGAGGCTGTGCAGTTTGCCTATTGGTTCGAGTTTCGCGAATACGGAGTCCTGAGTGTCGTCGTCGTCGATGTAGACGTATTCCACTGTGGCTTTTCTCGAGAAGTCTGAAAAGAAATAATAATAGCACAAGCCCATTATCGCTAACAGTCCGACACCGGCTGTATAGAGATAATACTTAGATTTGATTGCTTTCATAATGTTGATTTTAAAATTGGGAGCAAAGGTACACCTTTTTCCAATAATAGAAGAATGTTTTTTTGTTTTTTAGTACCTTTAAGAATTGTAGGGCTTTTTGTAAAAACCGTTCAAGATTTTTTGTGTTGTCTTTGATTTACACTACTTTTGCATGGTCATAAACAAAAAGATGATTATGAAACTAAACTTCAGCATAGATTATACAACTGTTTGGGGCGAATGTCTGCACGTGGTAATCACTTATATAGGGCGTGATGGCAGCAGGCGTTGTTCTGATCTCGCCATGCAGACCGACGACGGCCAACATTGGACCTTGGAGACTGTCGCCATCCAGTCGCGTCATCATCCAGTCTCCTTTTTCCAATATATATATAAGGTGGAAGATGAGACCGGAAAAACGCTTCGGGCGGAATGGGACGGTGTGCCGAGAATTTTCAGCTTTGATACGACCATGGATTATCTGATGCCCGACACGTGGCGGGAATATCCTTTGCAGAGTCATCTCTTCACGCAGGCTTATCAGGCTACACGCCATTTGCCGGTGTCGGAAGCGTTGTCGCCGCTGGCCGTTCCCTTGTTCAGGCGTACACTGTTGTTTCGTATTTCCGCTCCTCAGTTGTCGCAGGGCCAGTCGGTGGCTGTCTGTGGCAGCCATCCTGCTTTGGGCAGCTGGAGTGCCAGCCGCTATCTGAAGATGCAGTATGAGGGCCGGCAGGAATGGATCTTGTCTGTCAATGTGGACGGTATGCTCCAAACTCCGCTTGAGTATAAGTATGTGATTGTCGATGACGCCACTCATGCTGTCGTGCAGTGGGAAGAGGGTGACAACCGTTCCTCGGCAACGCATACAGTAGGAGAGGGACAAGTGCTGGTGCTTGATGGAGGGTTCTTGCGGGTATGTGAGACCATGTGGAAGGCGGCCGGAGTGGCTGTCCCCGTGTTCTCATTACGCTCGGAACATTCGTATGGCGTGGGTGATTTTGGCGACTTGCGCCGGCTGGTAGACTGGTGCGTGGCCACGGGCATGCGCATTATCCAGCTATTGCCGGTCTGCGACACAACCATGCAGCATAGCTGGATGGACTCCTCTCCTTATCGCGCGGTGTCAGTCTATGCCCTCCATCCACACTATATAGACCTGGAGGCGGCCGGTGTGTTGAACCGTGCAGACCGCATGACAGCTTATCATCGTCAGCGACAG
>CALGHW010000456.1 GCA_937916075.1 uncultured Prevotella sp. | reverse complement strand
GGTTCCGGGACGATAATCTCGTCGCCCGGATTCAGACACGACATGAAGGCGAAGAGCACAGCCTCACTGCCGCCCGATGTGATAATGATGTCGTCGGCCGTGACGTTGATGTTGTATTTTTTATAATAATGAGTGAGCTTTTCGCGATAGCTTTGGTAACCTTGTGAAGGTGAATATTCAAGTATCTTGCGGTCAATATGCTTCAAGGCGTCGAGTCCCACTTGGGGTGTCGGAAGGTCGGGCTGTCCGATATTGAGGTGATAGACCTTGATTCCGCGTTTCTTGGCAGCTACGGCCAAAGGAGCGAGTTTGCGAATAGGCGACTCCGGCATTTCGAGGCCGCGTACTGATATTTCTGGCATTGTTGTTATAAAAATATGTTCGTTTAACCATGCAAAGGTAATATTAATAATCGAGAAAACGCCAAAAGGGTGGGGCGTAAATGCAAAGTTTTTGATTATGGAGCGGCAATTAACATAAATTTCAATGGAGTTTTCGCACATCTCGCTGAAATGAGATACCTTTGTGTCCGCAAAAAGCAAAACTGAATATAAATAAATATAAAAATCAAGTTATGAGAAGTAGAACAGCAGAATGGTTTGAGTGTAAAATCCGTTATGAGAAGACCATGGAAGACGGCATGCAGAAGAAGGTGACGGAGACCTATACAGTCGACGCACTGAGCTTTACCGAAGCCGAGCAGCGTATCATGGACGAGATGTCCTCCTATATCAGTGGGGAGTTTGAGGTGGCCGACATCAAGAAGGCCGCCTATAAGGAAATCTTCTTCAGCGACTCCGATTCTGCCGACCGGTGGTATAAGGCCAAGCTCCAGTTTATCACGCTTGACGAGAAGACCCAGAAGGAAAAACGCTCTAATGTCAACTATCTCGTGAACGCCGGCACCCTGAATGGTGCGGTGAAGAACATCGACGAGGTAATGGGCGGCACCATGATAGACTATGCCATCGCCTCTGTGGCTGAGACACAGCTCTTGGACGTGTTTGAGTACAAAAAGAAGGAAGTCAACGACAAGCCCGAATACGAGGAACAGGCCAAATAAAGCCGCCTTGTTGGGGCGACTCAAGTAAGAAAGGAAGGAGAAAGACGCTTATGACGGATTATGACGTAAAAGGAAATCTTCACCAGGTGCTCAATGACCTGCCAGAGGGAGTGAAACTCGTGGCCATCAGTAAGTTTCATCCTAACGAATACATCGAGGAAGCCTATGCGGAAGGCCAACGGGTGTTCGGGGAGAGCCACGAGCAGGAACTGGCGAAGAAGCAGGCCGAACTGCCACAGGATATACAATGGCATTTTATCGGTCATCTGCAGACTAACAAGGTGAAGTATATCGCTCCATACATTTCCATGATTGAGGCGGTAGACTCCTTGAAGTTGATGCGTGAAATCAACAAGCAAGCCTTGAAGAACAATCGGGTCATCGATATCTTGCTCGAATTGCACATCGCTCAGGAAGCCACCAAATATGGACTGACACTCGACGGCTGCAGGCAGATGCTGGCCGACGGGGCATGGCGCGAGCTGAAGAATGTGCGCATTTGCGGCCTGATGCGTCGTTTACGGATGACACGGCACAGATACAGCGTGAGTTTACCATAGCCCGCGACTTCTTCGACGAGCTGAAAAATACTTATTTCGCCGACGACGACGCCTTCTGCGAGCGGTCGTGGGGCATGAGTCATGACTATAAGATAGCCGTGGCGTGTGGCAGTACGATGGTGCGTGTCGGCACGACCATCTTCGGGCCGAGAGTCTATTGATGTGCGACCGCATTTCATGACGCTCGTTTGTAAGAGACTAAACACGAAAAGGACAGCTCGTCTCAATGTTTTGAGGACGGACTGTCCTTTTCTTATTTGGCTCTCCACATCAGGAAAGTTGCCTGATTTCTATGAGAAAGTTGCCTGATTTCTATGCGAAAATTGCATATCAAGCGTTTTTTTTGTAATTTTGCGCTTGTAATTTAAAAAAAGAAGAAAAGACCGAAATAAGGTATATGATGAACCGAATGATAGTCAGTGTGAAACGTTTTTTCATGCGTCCCTTTTTCAGTGACCCGCGCACATTGTTGTGGCTGTGGCTTTTGTTGGGCGTGATATCCGCTTTGACCAAGATCCACAGGTGTAATAACTTCCTTATTTTCAAGTATGTGTTTTGGCATACAATAGACAGAACTTCGCTTTATGCGCAATATCCGGCCGAGTATATGGATTCCAATCATTACGGTCCCTTCTTCAGCCTGGTTATCGCGCCCTTTGCCGTGCTGCCCCATCCCTTGGGGCTGATTTTCTGGCACGTGCTGATGGCTTTGGCCCTGTTTTGTGCCATCCGCAAGTTGCCTATGCGGGAAGGCAAGCAAATCTTCATCTACTGGTTTTGTGCCCACGAGTTGCTTACGGCCCTGTTTATGAGCCAGTTCAACATCATCATCGCAGCCATCATCGTAGCCACATTCTATTGCATTCAGAAAGAAAAAGATATCACGGCCGCCTGTCTCATCATGATAGGCACCTTTGTCAAGCTGTATGGCATCGTGGGCTTGGCCTTCTTTTTCTTCTCCAAGCATAAAGTCAAGTTTGTGACAGCCTTGGCCGGCTGGGCGGTCCTGTTCTTTGTGCTGCCTATGGCCATCAGCAGTCCCGAATACATCATCGATCAATATAAGGAATGGTATCTGAGCCTGACGGAGAAGAATATGGAGAATATGTTGAGTGGTGGTCAAAACCAGTCGCTGCTGGGACTTGTGCGCAAAATTTCACGCGTCACTACCTATTCCGACCTGTGGCTGATTGTGCCTGGCCTGGCAGCTTTCTGTTATCCCTATCTCCGCCTGTCGCAATACCGGCATATCGCCTTCCGCTATGCCTTCGTGGCTTCCACCTTGCTCTTCGTCGTGCTATTCAGCACCGGAAGCGAGTCGAGCACCTATATCATAGCCCTGCTCGGTGCGGCCATTTGGTATGTGACGGCGCCCTGGAAACGCTCGCGGCTGGACATCGCCTTGATGGTCTTTGCCTTTATCCTGACCAGCATGTCGCCATCCGACCTTTTCCCAGCCTATCTCCGCAAGCACTATGTGCAACCCTATGCGCTCAAGGCCTTGCCTTGCGTGCTGATATGGTTTAAGTTGATTTACGAGATGGCCGTAAGAGACTATTCGGAACCTGCAAAAATAGAGTGAAACAAATATAAATCAAGATACAATGATATTATTAAGCTTTGACACAGAAGAGTTTGACGTGCCACGTGAACATGGTGTCGACTTCTCGCTGGAAGAGGGTATGAAGGTGTCGGTGGTCGGCACCAACCGCATACTCGACTGTCTGAAAGCCAACGGTGTGAAGGCCACCTTCTTCTGTACGGCCAATTTCGTGAAGTGTGCCCCAGACGTGATACAGCGTATCATGGACGAAGGGCATGAAGTGGCGTGCCACGGATGCGACCATTGGCGTCCGCAAGCCACCGATGTGGAAATTTCCAAACAGGTAGTTGAGCAAGCCACCAGGCGGAAAGTCTATGGATACCGCCAGCCGCGGATGTTTCCGGTGAGCGACACCGAGATAGCACGGATGGGATATCACTACAACTCATCGCTCAACCCGGCCTTTATCCCCGGACGCTATATGCATCTGCGCGCGCCCCGCACCTGGTTTATGAAGGACGGAGTCATGCAGATACCCGCCTCGGTGACTCCAATTATCCGCTTTCCGCTCTTTTGGTTGGCCCT
>CALGHW010000455.1 GCA_937916075.1 uncultured Prevotella sp. | reverse complement strand
AATGATAGTTTTCTCACTCAAATCGTACCAAGTTATTTTTTTAGCGTCACTAAGTAGGTATTCAAAATGAATCGCATCAATGACTATTATCAAATAGTAATCATGCTTTCAAATGCCTCTACGCTCTCTTTCGGCCCGTATACCCAGCTCTCATCGGCGTGTAGCCCGCTACACTCCCTCTTTGGAGCCGGATATACGAACCAAAATAGAGCATAGATTCATATCAATTAATTTTGAACACCTACTTATTGAAATAAATATGTTTGCAACAAGTGTTGCAAAGTCATGAAAAATGTTTGTTTGGTCGCGTTTTGACCATAAAAACAAACAGAATGTTTGGTATTTCTCCTTATTTGCACTAATTTTGTAATTCTAAAAGAGAAATACATGAGAAAACAGATGATTTTGGCCTTGTTCTTCCTGGTCGTCGGATTGGGGATGGCGCAGGCAAGCTATGCCTATACCACGACAGCAAAGAAAGAGAAGACCAGCAAGAAAAAGACCGACAAGGTGTATGTTTATGGCGAGGCGATGGACGCTTTTACCAAGGGACGGATGTCTGCGTTTATCACGCTGATGAAAGCAGACTCTACCGTGATAGACACCACCACCTGTGAATTGTGGAACACCAACTCTTCCTTCGGCTTTTTTATTCCCAAGATACCGGGCCGCTATCTCATCAAGGCCGAAAAAGAGGGTTATGAGACCTCTTACACTCCGTTTGACCTTCAGCCTAAAGGCAACAAGGGATGGTATGAACTGCCCCATATACTGCTGAGGCGCAAGGCCGGTGACATCTACAAGAGTGTGGATCTGAATGGCGTGGAGGTGAGAGGTACCAAAATCCAGGTGATACACCGGGGCGACACCATCATCTATGACGCCTCGGCCTTCAACCTGCCGGACGGGTCGATGCTGGACGCCCTGGTGCGCCAGTTGCCGGGGGCCGAAATCAAGAGCAATGGCGATATCTATGTAAATGGCAAAAAGGTGGACTATCTGACGCTCAACGGGCGTGACTTCTTCAAGGGCGACAACAAGGTGATGCTCGATAACCTGCCTTATTTCACGGTGAAGAATCTCAAGGTATTCCACCGCAGCACCGAGGACAGCCGACGGGCCGGCATCGAGAAGGGGGCCAAAGAGTATGTGATGGACGTGACCCTCAAGCGACAGTATGCCCGCGGCTATATCACGAATACAGAAGCGGGTATCGGCACCAACGACCGGTGGGCCGCGCGGCTCTTCGGCACCTATTATGACGACCACAACAACGCTACCCTCTTCGGCAATCTCAATAATGTGAACGAGGACCGACGCCCCGGACAGAAAGGCGACTGGGACCCGACCAAGCAGCCCAAGGGGGTGCTCACCACCAAATCGGCCGGACTGAACATACACAATGAGGACAAGGAGAAAACCGTGGAGTCCGACCTGGAGACACTCCTCACCTGGACCCGCTCCGACAATGAGACGCATACCCGCCAAGAGCGGTTTGCCGAAGGGACCAACGTGCAGTCGGGCAGCTATGACAGGGAGGTGAGCGACAATCTTGAGTTTCAAGTCCGCCACAATCTCGATCTCCAGAAACTCGGAATTTATCATACCGTGACATTCAACTACAAGCAGGACACTTCCAATGGAGAGCGTCATGACTCCACGGCATCTGTCGGCCATGTCATGAACCGGCAAGACCAGCAGAGTCACTCTAAATACAAGGGGTATAACCTGCTGGGCAGCCTGCAGTGGTACAAGTCCATGTCGTGGGGCGATGTCGTCGGCGCCGCCTTCAGTTACCGTATTACCCGGTATGACCCTGTTGACCGCTATGGAAAGTTGGATTCTTACTATCCTGCCACAAATAGTGTGGACAACCAAACTATCTATATCAACAACCGGCAAAGCAGCTATCTGTATGTCGCCAATTTCTCTTATTCATTCGCACTGCCGAAGCAGTGGTACCTGCACACCCTGTTCAACTATCAGCAGGATTACAGCAACCAGCACAATGACTATTACCGTCTGGACCGCCTGCCGGGCTATGCAAGCCGGCCTATGGGGCAGTTGCCCGCCACGGAAGACTCCCTGAAGATGGCAGAATATACCCCCTCCAGTTTTCGTACAGACCAGCTCAACCGCACCTGTATGGCGCAACTGATACTCAACCGGAACAGCAACGGTAAATATTATACCCAATTCGAGCTGCCCGTCTACCGGGTGGGCGAGCGCCTCGGCTTCACCGGCTGCGGACTGGATACCGTGGCCCATCGTAGCTATACCCGTTTCACGCCCAACATCATGTGGATGCGAATAGACGAGAAATACGCCTGCGCCCGCTATCAGGTGTCGGTCGACCTGCCGGAGTTCAGCAAGCTGATGCCTGTCATCATCACGGCCAATCCACTCTACACCACCGTCTATAATCCCCAACTGAAGAAGCGTGTCACCCACAGCTTCAGTCTGGCCTATACCTGGAAGCCCGACTCCACGGACTTCAGCACCTTGTTCAACCTCAAGGCTAACATCATCAAGGGATACTGGGGCACCCGCATATCCTATGACTCCCAAACCCTGGCCAGCACCACGATGACCGACAATGTGGACGGCAACTGGAATATTCAGTACACCTCGTCGACCGAAGGCAGCTTCGACCGGAAAAAACGGTTGAAGTATGAGTTGAACCTGGATGCCAAGTATACCCGCAGTGTGGATTTCGCTGTGGCTTACAACCAGATGGCTGCCCTGCTGAGCCGGGTCAACACGGTCAATACTGGTGCGGAAGCCCACTTGTCGTACACTTACGACAAGCTTTCGGCCGGTGTCAACGGAAAATTTGCCTCCCAACATTCCAGCAGCCGTCAAGCTGACTTCACGACCATCCATGTCTATGACTTCCATTACGGTGTGAACTTGCAATATACGGTACCGCTGCTCCAGATGAACATCTTCACCGACCTTAATATGTTCAGCAGACGAGGATACCAAAGCGGTGAGATGAACACCAACGACTTGGTGTGGAACCTGCAGCTCACCCGCTCTTTCCTCAAAGGCAAGCTCACCGCCAAGCTGCAGGCTTACGACCTGCTCCACCAGCTTTCCAACAAAGAATACAAGGTGGATGCCCAGGGACGCACCGAAATATGGTATAACAGCGTGCCCCACTACTGGATGCTGTCATTGGCCTATAAGTTCACCAAAACACCCAAGAAGTAAATAGAGGTGTGAGTGGTGTGCTATTTTTTTGAGACATTCCGATTCGTATTCCAATATTTTTACTTATATTTGCAGCCGTTATGTCACAGATGATAACCATACTTGGACCCACGGCAAGCGGAAAGACCGACATTGCCGCACACCTCGCCGCCGATATGGGGGGCGAGATTATCAGTGCCGACTCGCGCCAGGTGTACCGGCGGATGGACATCGGCACGGGTAAGGACTTGGCTGACTATACCGTGGATGGCCGTCGGGTGCCCTATCATCTGATAGACATTGCCGAACCTGGCAGCAAGTACAACCTGTTTCAGTATCAGCATGACTTCTTGGCGGCGTATGAGAATATCCGCAACAGGGGCGTGGTGCCGATACTGTGTGGTGGCACGGGACTCTATATCGAGGCTGTGCTGAAAGGCTACAGACTGGCTCCGGTGCCCGAAAACAAGGCGTTGAGGGCCAGGCTGGAAGGGAAGTCGCTCGGCGAGCTGACCGAAATACTGATGGAGCTGAAGCGCAGAAACGGGTCGAACATGCACAACAAGACCGATGTGGACACCGCCCAGCGGGCCATCCGGGCCATCGAGATAGAGACCTTCGACGGAGAGCATCCGATGGAAGCTGCTTCCATTCCGCCGATAGACTCCCTGATAGTGGGCGTGAACATCGACCGGGAAGAGCGCCGGCGGAAGATAACAGACCGGTTGAAACGCCGACTCGACAGCGGTATGGTAGAGGAAATCAAAGCCTTGCTCGACAGTGACATTCCGGCCGACGACCTTATCTATTACGGACTGGAATATAAGTATGTTACGGAATATGTCATAGGCAAGACCTCCTATGATGAGATGTTTGGCCGGCTGGAGATAGCTATCCACCAGTTTGCCAAGCGGCAGATGACGTGGTTTAGGGGCATGGAGCGCCGAGGATTCACCATCCACTGGATAGACGCCTCATGGCCTATGGACAAGAAAATAGCAGAAATCAAGAAGTTATGGCAGTAGATTCAAAACGGGGGGGCATCCTGTATTGCCCCAAACGGGGTATGGGCCGCGGACAGCGGCAGTGGCAGCGCATCCAGCGTGTGCTCGACGCACGCAGGGTGGCTTACGACCATGTGCAGAGCGAAAACGCCGAGGGCGTGGAGCGGCTGGTGCGTATGCTCATCAACAATGGCTACAAGACCATTATCATTGTAGGGGGCGACTCAGCCCTGAACGATGCCGTAAACTGCTTGATGGAAGTGGAAAAACGGGTGCGTGACGAGATAGTGCTGGGCGTGATACCCAATGGTGTCATCAATGATTTTGCCCGCTTTTGGGATTTCCGCGAGAGCGACATCGCCCAAACTGTTGACTGGCTCATCAAGCGCCGGGTGCGCAAGATAGATTTAGGCTGTATACGCTATACCAACCAGCGGGGGGAGAAATGTCACCGCTATTTCCTTAATTGTGTCAACATCGGGCTGATAGCCGACATCATGAACCTGCGCCGGCAGACGCGCAGCTTGTTGGGGTCGCGCACGCTTTCCTTCATGGTGTCCACCGTGCTGATGCTTTTCCACCGACTGGAATACAAGATGCATTTGCGTATCAATACAGACGAGGTGAGGCGCAAGGTGATGACCGTCTGCATCGGCAGTGGGCCGGGTTACGGGCAGACCCCCAATGCGGTGCCCTACAACGGAATGCTGGATGTGTCGGTGGTTTATCATCCTGAGATAACTCAACTTTTTGCCGGTATATGGCTCTTGCTCACCGGGCGTTTCCTCAATCACCGCAACGTGCATCCTTACCGCACGCGGGAAGTGGAAGTCGTTGAGGCTCGCCGTGCCTTGGTGGGCATCGACGGCCGACTGATGCATACTCCGAAAGGCGCTTACAAGATAGGGGTGGAGCAGGAGGTCATCAATTTCTTGATACCCGATTGATTATCCTAAGTTGGAGATGTTGCGCAGCTCGTCTTCACGGATAATCTTGATTTTCCTTCCGTCGATGGCTATCAATTTCTCAGAAGCGAAGGCCGACAGGGTGCGGATGGCATTGCTGGTGGTCATGTTGGACAGGTTGGCCAAATCCTCGCGGCTCAAGTAGATGCTCAGTGTCGACCCGTCTTCCTCCATGCCATATTTGTCTTTCAGCTTGAGGAGCGACTCGGCCAGCCGGCCCCGTATGTGCTTTTGGGTCAGGCTGATGACCAGCAGGTCAGTCTCGCCGACCATGGTGGCCAACTGTTTGATGAAGAAGATGGCCAAAGAACTGTTGGTCTCTATCAGTTTCCAAATCACAGGAAACGGAATCTGGCAGATGACGGATGTCTCAAAAGCCGAAGCCTCTGTCTTAAACTGTTCTCCGGCAAAAGCCGCCCGGTAGGCAAAAAATCCCATGTCCTTGATGAGGCGCACAATCTGTCGGCCGCCTGTCCCGTCGATATACACCTTGACCTTGCCTTCCAGCAGGCAACGAAAATAGCGCGGCGTGTCACCTTTGTGATAAATCACCTCGTTCTTCTTAAAAACCCTGATGTCAATGTTATTGAGCAGATATTGGCGCTCTTCTTCTGAAAGCGGATCCCATAATACATCAATAGATTCCGCTACTTGCCTCTTGTCATAGTTGTTCCCGCTACCCATACACAGTCTTCTTTTTACCTATTAATAATGTCTTTTTTGGCTATGCAAATTTACAAAAATTATGTTATAAGAATGTCGTTTCTGTGTGGAAAAAGGTTCATTCATGATAAAAAAAGCCTTTTTATCAAATTATGTAGCTTTTTATTTTGTTGAACGCATAAAATTGATTACTTTTGGAAAAGATTTGTGGCGGAGTCTTGCGGATGCAGCCTCCCGTCACTTACCTTAAAAAAGCTAACTGTGAATGTTTAAACCTTAATATAGGAACTATGAGTTATTTACGATTTGAAAGGACTGCAATGACCAATCTGGAGGAGTCGCTCCGCCGAGAGTTGCTTCGCACAAACCGTTCGGGTGCCTATTCCTGTTCAACCATCGTGGACTGCAATATCCGCAAGTACCACGGGTTGCTGGTGGTGCCTGTTCCGGAGCTTGACGATGAC
>CALGHW010000454.1 GCA_937916075.1 uncultured Prevotella sp. | reverse complement strand
CTCGAAAATCACAGCCTTCAAAGCCAAGCGCATCCATATCCACCGCAGTGAGCCTGGGGCCATCCACTATGATGGTGACCCTATTATGACGGGATGTGACATTGATGTGCATATAGAGGAAAGGGGAATACGCATCATCACCAATCCGGAGGCTATTGAGGACAACCGCCAGCCTAATTCGATTCTGAATGCATTCTCAGAGTTCTTCAACAATATCAATATTGTGCGTGAGGACATAGAGAAACAGGGACGGAAGATACAGGCCATCAACAAAATGTTGTTGCGCAAATTGACCAGTATATAATAAGGTATAAAAGAGATTTTATTTTCATATAGGTTATGTCAGACAATCAGAAAGAACAATTCCCCGTGGTAGACGAACAGGGGCATATCCTTGGTGCTATTAGTCGTGGCGAGGCCCATGGCGGTTCGATGGCTTTACATCCAGTAGTGCATCTTCATCTGTTCAACAGTTGCGGACTGTTGTATCTGCAGAAGCGCCCCGACTGGAAGGATATCCAGCCCGGAAAATGGGATACGTCAACAGGGGGGCATATTGATTTGGGTGAAAATGTGGAACAAGCCTTGCGGCGTGAAGTGAGGGAAGAACTGGGTGTCACTGACTTTCAACCTGTGGCACTGGGGCATTATGTCTTCGAAAGCCAGAGGGAGCGGGAGTTGGTCTATGTCCACAAGACTGTCTATGACGGGGCTGTCCGTCCGAGTGAAGAGGAATTGGCCGGAGGGCGCTTTTGGTCGCAGACCGAAATAGAAGAAAACATAGGTAAGGGTATTTTTACCCCCAACTTTGAGTCGGAATATCAACGCTTTTTCGGATGCAGACATTCATTGTAGCTTTGGTGATAATCGTAGCGGTTGTCTATGCCGTAAAGCGGTTGCGTGATGCCATTAGGCATGGTGGTGATTGTTGTCGTGGTTGCAAGCTTGCTGACGCTTGCCAAAAAAGGAAAAAAGGTGATTGTGGAAAAAGAAGAAGGGCGTACCGATGATGTGATGAAAACTCCTATAGCATAAGATTTGAGAGCTCTCCGCCTTTGTAATCCGCCGGCATTCCTGCTACCCAAAGGGTATGCGGCCCGCCATTGGCAAGAGAAGTCTTCTCGGTTTTCGTTTTAAATTGATGAGTATCCCAATCGAACCGATACGCCCCGTATCTTTAGTTCTTTTATCTTCTCTTTGTGTGTTGCAAAGGTAATGCATATTTTTTATATTTCCAAATTTTTCCGCGATAAAGTACTTGTGAACTTAAAGGCGTTTTATCATATTTAGGCATGGAAAAATTCTTCTATAAAAATTATGTGACGTTGGTGAAGTATTCAAAAGGGATTCGTTTCGGATTATTTTAGGTTAAAATTTGGTTTTTAAAATAT
>CALGHW010000453.1 GCA_937916075.1 uncultured Prevotella sp. | reverse complement strand
TGGACCGCATCAACAGCGTGGACACCAGTCTGCCGTTTGACGCCTATTGCGACAGACTCAAGGACATCAACCCCTCAACCAGCGACTATATAGACTTCTCGGCCGAATATGTTTACCAGTTGCTTTACGGTAACGTGGACGATGCGGAAGAATACACCCGCAGCGTGCTCTACATGATCAAGAACGGCAATGTGGGCGTGGAGGACGCCAATGTCCTGTCGGGAGCCGTCCAGGTGGGGTATGCGAGCTTGAAATTCAGTCAGGACCTTAAAAAACAATGATGCTTATGAGAAAATGTATCATCAATCTGTTGTTGCTCCTGTGTATGATAGGAGCGCAAGCGCAGAACACGACGATATCATCAACCGTGATTCCTGTAAGTCGAAATGAAGCCGTGTCATATGCCGCTCAAATGTATGGCGGTTCAGACAGCGTGAACTATTATGTGAGCGAGAGTCTCGTTTATGCTTCACGCCCAGGCAGCGTGCCGATTATTTGGCAACCATCTAAAATAACAAACGGTTCGAACGCCATCTACTCAAAAAACTGTTGGCTTGTCTTTGTTGACTTACAGCCACAGGCAGGTTGGAACCATCAATGTAAATATATTTACGTTCCTAAAGAAAGGAATGCCAATATGAATCCTTTGTGTTGGGCCATTGACAGCGTGTGTCCTCCCGCAAACATCAAGCTGCTTCCCGCCAAGATACAGGTGAAATACCAGTCGAAGGCACCTGTCAAGAAGGTCGCCCCCGGCTCCAACGCCTCCGGCGGGGCCAATCCGGCGGCCGGCCACACCTATGCCGTCATCATCAGCGGCGGCTTGGTCCCGACAGCCAACAAGGAGCGATATTGGAACGACTGCTCTTTCATCTACCAGACGCTCCACACCACGTATGGCGTGCCCCGTAACAACATCAAGGTCATCATGGCTGACGGCACGGACTCCGGCGAGGACATGATGAACGACAATGAGGAATTAGTGTCCTCACCACTCGACCTGGACGGTGACGGAACTGACGACGTACAGTATGCGGCCACAAAGGCGAATGTCAAGACCGTGTTTGACGGTCTGAAGAATCTCGGCGACAACGACCACCTCTTCGTCTTCGTGACCGATCACGGCGGTCGGGACAAGGCTAAGAACAAGTCGTACATCAAACTGTGGAAAGACGAGCGGCTCTATCCCGAGGAGCTGGACTCCTGTCTGAACAACATCAACGCCGGCTATATCACCGTGCTGTTGGGCCAGTGCTATTCGGGCGGATTCGTCGAGGACCTGAAACGCACCAACCGTACCATTCTGACTGCCTGTCAGGAGAACGAGCTGTCGTATGGCTGCCAGGACATCCCCTACGACGAGTTCCTCTACCGCTGGACCTCGGCCGTCAATGGCTGTGACGCATACGGCAATGCGGTAGATGTGAAGCGCGACAAATGGGGCCATCTCACATTTAAGAATGTTTCCCGCCATGCCCTCAAGAATGACTCGTACACCAGCGGAAAATTTAGATTTGCAGAAGAAAATCCGACATATACCTACTTTGCAAAGTCCGTGGCGGAGGACCTTTCATTCGACTCCATTCCCGATGTCGTGGACCTGTGCTTTGACAAGCACGTCGTTTTGACAGAGCTCCCCCATTTCAACACAGAGTTCCCCACACTCGAGGTAGACCCGTCAGAAGGACAGGTCGGAGACTCTGACTCAGAAAGAGGGCTTGTCACGTTCTGGCATGATGACAACATCTGGGTACGGAACGAGGAGACGGGTGACACCTGCCGAGACAATGAAACCATAAACTTCTCGGAGAGTCATCCATATTTCTATGTCTATGCCAGGGTGAGAAACCGTGGCGTGAAGGCTTACTCGGGCAAAGGAAGTGGCATGCAATACATCAACGGCTGTTGGGCGAGAGCTTCCCTGCTGCTGACGAGAGACATGTGGTTTGGATATTATAAAGATACCAATGACAAGCTTTATCCCGGAGACATGATAAGTCCCATACGCCTGGACAAAGCGATAGCTCCCGGCGAGTATGCCACATTCCACAAACAGATGTATGTCGTGGACCGGGATTTGTGGAGTCCGTCCTTGTCCATGTGCATATTGGGTTATGTGGGAAAGCAAAAGCAGGGTGACGGCGGACTCGCCACGGACACCATGAACATCATCAAGGTATGGGAATCCGACAAGCTGGTGCAGAACAATCTGATTAGAAAGGTCAACTATGCCAAGCCTCTCACGGCAAAGATTGTCAATGCCTTCAACCAGACCAATTTATGGAAGGTCGAACTTGATTTGGGACAGGTCAAGGACAACCTGCTGGAAAAGGCCGACCTTTCAGTCCTTACCAACTTGGCGAGCGTCCAGTCTGCTGCCACCCGGTATACAGGTAGCGGGACAGGCTCTCAGCCAACCTTTAAGACCGTAAGATACAAGGGAAGTACAGACATCCTTTCTCCGTTTGAGATGAAGCCTTTTGAAGACGGAGAGGTTGCGGTGGATTGCAGTTTCCGTGCGGACGAGGCGATAACAGAGCGACAGACGTATGATGTCAATCTCATCCTGGTCGACGGCCAGACCGGGCTCCGGTTGGGCGGAGAGACATTCCGGATTGTTCAGGAACCACGGCCGGCCATTCTTCCGGCGATAAAGGTCGATGCCAAGAACAGCAGCACGGCGACACTCTCGGTCGACAATGTGAAAGAAGACGCCCGGTATGAATGGTACGACGATAACGACGACCTCTTGGGTACGGGATTGACTGTCAACGTGCCGGCTTCGGCCCGCCTTTCCCAATACAAAGTAAAGGTAATAGCCGAAAAGGACGGTGCCTTCAATTATGCCGAGACCGGCCTGACGGGCACACAGGCCATCCAGGCCGTGGAGAGTGACGGCTCGCAGACGGCAGTGGTGTTGCAGGAGGCCACAGACTGCAATGTCAAACTTCAGCTCTCGTCTGTCTCTGGCACGGTTCCCTCTCTGGAATATGCCGTGGGTAAAGGCGTGCAGACCTATACCATTCCCACCTCAGACCTGCGGAATGGAGTTTATCAGGTGTCTCTGATAGAGAATGGCCATGTGATAGACACCAAGAAATTTGTAAAATAGTTATAAAAACGTTTGGCTGATAGTCATTTTATCGCTACTTTTGTATATCTGACAAACAAAATGTCTGTCTGCTGAACAAATAGAAAACGAAAGGAAAAATTATGAAAAAGACTTTGATGACCCTGACCGCGCTTCTGTCCATGGGCGTGGCTATGAACGCCGCAAACATCCTGCGGGTTTCCGTGCGGACAGTGATGAGACCGAACCAGACCCTGAAAATGGAACTGGACCATTATGGAGAAAAGGTCTACGACGTGGACTCCTTGGTGGTTTCCGGCACCCTGACCGCCAAAGACTTTCCGGAAATGTCCAAGCTGTGCCAGATAGGCGCCCTGAAAGGCATCGATCTGAGCGGATGCACAGTTGAAGACCGCAGTATTCCCGTCTATGCGTTTCTTCCCAGGATGGTGAACGGTGACGGTGAGTACAAGAGCCGTCTGGAGTATATCTCCCTTCCCAGCAACATCGACTCCATCGGGGAGCGGGCCTTCTCGACAACCAGCCTGAAGAGCATCGAGATATCCCGCGGCGTGGAGAAGATAGGAAACGGCATCTTTGAGGGATGCGACCAGCTGCAAAATGTCGTGGTCCGGCAGTTGCGCCCTACCGACAAGTTAGGCTATGAGCTGAACAGCCTTCCGGAGGGTGCCACCGTGTCCATCCCTACGGGAACGGCCGCCCTGTATAAGGCCGCCGATGGATGGAAAGGCGTGCGGAACCTCAAGGAGAGCGACACGGCCTTCCGCATCCATAGCGTCCATGTGGGTGAAGGAGGCTTGCAGTCCGCATGGGATGACGCTTGCGGCCGTGCCGACTCACTGGTGTTGACAGGCCATCTGGCTGACGCTGACTTCAAGTCGTTGAAGAGCCACATCATGAACGGCCGGGTCACAGGCCTCAATCTTGAGGGGTGCACCGTGGAGGGCAACATGATACCTTCCTCCGTTTTCCAGCGTGTGAAGAACATTTGGTATGTCACGCTTCCCGATGGTATAGATTCGATAGGCGTGCGGGCGTTTCGTTTCTCGGGATTGCGCCAGATAGTCCTTCCCGCCTCCGTGAAGTCTTTGGACGTGGAAGCCTTTGCCCGCTGCACGGAAATGACAGGAGACATAAGGATACCGGAAGGAATGAGAAAAATGGCCCACGATTGTTTCTTCGGTTGCTATAAGGTAAAGAATATCTATGTGCCGAGCACGCTTGACTCTGTGTCGGAAAGCACACTGAATATCAGTCTTCCAGGGGAAGGCAAACCCGTCTGCGACCTGTATGTCAATAGAATGACGCCACCCACATTCTATCTCTATGACTCGGACGGCGAGGTCCTGTATGGTGGTCCTTTGGCCTATGACGGTCAGGCGGAGTGGGCCCTCAGCGGCTGGAAGCTCTACGTGCCAGTCGGAGCGAAGAAGAACTTCGAGAACGCCCAATATTGGTGTGACATCCCCGAAATCATCGAGACCCCGGAGCTGACGGGTGGCGTGACGGCGGTGAAGCCCATCCACGCTGTGGACGACAAGGGCCTGACGGAGGTGTACACCCTCGGCGGCCGGCTGGTGAGCAAGGGCCGCGACCTTCCCCGCGGGCTGGCAAAGGGCCTGTATGTGGTGAAGACGGACGGAAAGACACAGAAAATGTTGATTAACGAATAAGATAATGAAAGACGACGAGGAAGAAACTCTCTCTTCCCCAAGGGCATGCCGAGACGTGAGGTCTACAGGCATGCCTTTTT
>CALGHW010000452.1 GCA_937916075.1 uncultured Prevotella sp. | reverse complement strand
ACTTCGGTGCTGTTGGTATCGGTCTTTGCCGTACAGAGCACATGTTCTTCGAGAATGAGAAAATCAAGGCTATGCGCGAGATGATTCTGTCGGACACAGTGGAAGGACGCAAGAAGGCCCTGGAGAAACTGTTGCCTTATCAGAAGCAGGACTTCTACGGCATCCTCAAGGCCATGAATGGCTATCCAGTGAACATCCGTCTGCTCGACCCGCCATTGCATGAGTTTGTGCCTCACGACCTGGCCGGCCAGGAAACAATGGCCAAGGAGATGGGCGTGTCTGTACAGCAGATTCAGCAGCGTGTCAACAGCCTCAGCGAGCACAACCCGATGCTGGGTCACCGCGGTTGCCGTCTTGGAAACACTTATCCCGAAATCACAGAGATGCAAACCAAGGCTATCTTAGGTGCCGCCATCCAATTGAAAAAGGAAGGTCTTGACCCACATCCCGAAATCATGGTGCCGCTGATTGGTATTGTCAACGAGTTTGACGCCCAGGAGAAGGTCATCCGCGAAACGGCCAAGAAGCTCTTCGCCGAAGAAGGCGTAGAGATTCCGTTCAAGGTAGGTACGATGATTGAGATTCCACGTGCCGCCCTCACCGCCGACCTGATTGCCAAAAAAGCTGAATACTTCAGCTTCGGAACAAATGACTTGACCCAGATGACCTTCGGCTACAGCCGCGACGATATCGCCAGCTTCTTGCCTGTATACCTCGACAAGAAGATTCTGAACGTTGACCCGTTCCAGGTGCTCGACCAGAATGGCGTGGGTCAGCTCATCCAGATGGCTGTCGAGAAGGGCCGCAAGACGCGTCCTACGCTGACCTGTGGTATCTGTGGCGAACACGGTGGCGAACCCTCATCCGTGAAGTTCTGCGACAAGGTAGGCCTCAACTACGTGAGCTGCTCTCCGTTCCGCGTACCCATCGCACGCCTCGCCGCAGCGCAAGGTGCAATCGAGGACAAATAAGAAATATTTGACTCTCAATAGATTAAGTGGAAAGTCCTCGTAACAGAGAACTTTCCACTTTATTTTGTCGTACCTTTGCATATCAAAAGAGTGTTGTCGTTATTGTTATGTGCTATTAAGTTAGTTTTTGTCTCATTCTTGAGACTGTACGTCCTTAACGATAACGCTTTTTTATAGATATACTCAGAGCATAACAGAATATTTCAGGAATGTCCAAAAGTAAATAGAAAGCCTATGCTGCTATCCATCCTGCTGACATCGTTGCTCACCTTTGTGGAGCTCAACTGCGAAAACCTGTTCGACTGCCGGCACGACAGTCTGAAACAGGACATGGAGTACCTGCCCGAAGGCGCCCGACACTGGACGCCCTACCGCTACTGGAACAAACTTGACAACATTGCCAGAGAGATTGTCTCATGTGGCAGAGATGACAGTGGCTACGAGCTACCAGACCTCGTGGCCTTGTGCGAGGTGGAGAACGACAGCGTGATGAGCGACTTGACACGACGATCACTCCTGCGCACACTCAATTACGACTATATCATGACCAACTCGCCCGACCTACGCGGTATCGACGTGGCACTGCTGTACCACACATTCACCTTCCGGCCCATCAGCCACACCAGCCTGCGCATCAGTCCCTTGAAGGGAATGCGCCCCACACGCGACATCCTCTATGTCTGTGGACAAGTACGTTCGGGCGACACGCTCCATGTTTTTGTAGTCCATGCGCCAAGCCGGTTTGGCGGTGAACGGAAGACACGGCCTTACCGCATGGCTGTGGCCAACCGGCTGTCTGCGGCCATCGACTCTATATACTCGCTCCGGCCATCGGCCAAGGTAATTGTGGCCGGAGACTTCAACGACTACTCGAACAGTCCGGCCCTGCAATACCTCACCGCCCGACAACTGCACGAAGTGTCTGCCGGGGCACAGGGCACTCATGGGGCGCGAGGCTCCTACTGCTTCCGAGGACACTGGGAGAGCATCGACCACATTCTGGTCAGCCCTGCCCTACTCCCGCTGTGGCACTCTACCCGCATCCACGACCTGCCCTTTCTGTTAGAAGAGGACACACGCTACGGCGGACACAAGCCACGACGCACCTACAATGGCTACCAATACCAGGCTGACGGCTATAGCGACCATCTGCCGGTTGTCACCAAATTCAGATTTTGACCGACTGTCTTCAACTGCCAGTTGTCACATTCTGCCTACGATTATTGATTGGGGGATTCATAGAAAAAGGTTGACTGCCATGCTTTGTGCGGCAGCCAACCTTTTTTGTGTGACTTGTTGTCACCACGTAAGCCATGCTTAATCGTCAAGGCTCCACAATGAATGTTCCTCATCCTTGGATGCGGCATCCTCTGCATTGCCACAACTGGCATTCTGCAAGTCAAAAGAGGGTAAGGCATCAGATTGGCCTGGAGATGTACAAAGCATGGACTCAGGCTCCGTCACGATGGTGTGGATAACGGGAGTGATGTATTTTCTTTTCATTTTAGGGATATTTTTTATTTGATGAATACTTTTTGTTTGTTGATGATATACAAACCTCGGGGCAAGTTGGCAACCGTGTCACCCACATACTGTCCACTGACTGTATACACCTTGCCATCCTTTTGCTGACCATCTCCCATGTCCGTGAGAGCGATGTCGGTCGCTATGCCGTCCAGACTGAGGGTGATGTCCTTGGCTCCGTTTGTCTCACGCTTGATGTAAGCTCTGAGTCCATTGATGGTGTTGTGTCCTTCAGCAGGATAGCTGACGGTGCCTTGGGTAGTGATAAAGAGTGCTGTTTGGTCTGTTGCCAAGGTGGTGGGATTATAGACACCAACCAATTGACAGGAGGTACTTCCGGCTGGCGATATTTCCGTATTACTGATATTAACCGAGTGGAAGACTGGGTCAGCCACGGTATGTTCTGGTTTGATGAGATAAGGCTTCCCGGCCTGAATGGTGGAGGCTGACTTGAACATCAGGGTTGAGCCGTCCACCTTGTCGTATTCGGCTATCTTGGTATTAGCGCCAAAAACCTCTTGCACCTGGGCTTTCGTCAGTGCGACCGGCATACAAAACGTGTTCCAATAAGCACTGTTAAGCGTTCGCTCCAGCCGGACATTGACTGCAGTACATTTCTTGACTATATTGGTCCGCTTCTCCCCTATCACATAGGTGAAATCATCCGGCACCCTCGGACAGGCATATTTTTTATTGCAGACGATACTGACAACATCCACAACAGCATTATTATAAGGAAGAGTCTTTTGTGTCAGGTCACTTTTGTC
>CALGHW010000451.1 GCA_937916075.1 uncultured Prevotella sp. | reverse complement strand
TTCTTGTTGGGCCGGAGCCCGCCGATGAGCTTCTTGAGCTTGTCCATGGTCTGGGCAGGATTGCGGTAGAGGGCAATGCCGTCCTTCACCTCCAGCACGTCAAACTCGGCCCGCAAGGACCGCAGCCGGTCGCGGGTGGTCTGCACGCTGTTGATATTGATGTCGGTATGCACGAAGCGGCGGCCCAGGCGGTTGGCCACCGTGGCCGTCACGCCACTGCCGCCAAAGAAGTCGGCCACAACCATCCCCTTGTCGCTGGCGGCCTCGATAATACGCTCTATCAAGGCCTCCGGCTTCTGGGTGGCATAGTCCACCACCTCGGTCTTGTCGGCCGGCTGAAGCATGGGGATACGCCACACGTCGTCTACGGTCTTCTCGTCGGTCTCGATATACTGCACATGGCCGTGCTCGTCCTTGGCATTGACAAGCTTCTGCTTTTGTTTGTCCCACACGCGCTTAATCTGGCGCACGCTCTCCTCGCGCTTCTCCTTGACCGCATGGAAGGTGTAGCTGTCTGACATGCTGTATACAAAGATGACATCATGGTCGGAGGCAAAGCGGTTGACGTTGCCCTGCATCTTGTTGTAATAATGCCACACTATCTCATTGCGGAAGTTGGCCTCGCCGAATATCTCGTCGAGCAGTATCTTCACATAGTGGCCGATGTGCCAGTCGAGATGGACATAGATGGACGCCGTGTCGCTCATCACAGCCTTGATGGCCATGAGGTTCTCATACATCCAGTTAAGATATTTCTCCTTGTCCCAGATGTCGCCATACATCTTCTCCTCGAAGGCTCGCACGCTGTCCAGGCTCAACTTAGTCTCGGCCTCGCGCACAGCCTTGGCCACCAGCGGATTGCGCCGCAGGTACACCTTTTTGGCATAGTCGGCCCCGCTGGCAAAGGGCGGGTCGATGTAGACCAGGTCCACCTGTCGGCCCTGGTCCTTCAGATAGGCACAAGCCGACAGACACTCCCCCCGGATAATGAGGTTGCCTCCGTCGTTGTGGCCCGAACGCTCCTTCAGGTCAGTCTCATAGAGCGGCATGCCGCGCAGGATATGCTTGGCCGGCTCGTCATTGCCGTTGTAGCGGAGTGTCTGCACACGACGTGTGCGCTGGAAATTGTCGAGTATGGCCTGTCCGTTGAGGGTGTCAGGCACAAAAGGGATATATTTTATAGCCATGATTCGTTGGTATGATTGTCTTCTGTATTCTATTTAAAAAAGTGACGGATGGCCTCTACGGTCTCTGCCTCGCGCTCGCTGTCGGTAAGCGTCCGTTCGAGATAGAGGAGGTCAAAGCGCGGACGGCCCTGTGCGTCGAGGTTACGGCTCACGAAGTCGGTCTTGACAAACTCCTCGCGGTCGGTGTGGTCCTCCTGCTGCATCGTCACCATGAGCATCCGGTCTACGGCCTTGCCGTCGGGCGTGCGACTGAAGAGGAGGAAGGTGGGATAGAGTGGCCCGATGGGGCGCCAGTGGCCGTCTTGCCGTCGGTAGCAGTCGATGCAGAATCCGCTCAGGCTGCTGTCGCCATTGTAGCACACCTCCAGCCCTTTTTCGCGGATAGCCTCGATATGGAGGAGGGTCTCGGTGAAGAAGGTCTTCTCCTGCAGGGTGTTGAAATGATAAGGCAAGTAGTGGTAGGTGTTGGGCCAGGCGTCGCCGAGCACTATCCGCTCCACTTCCTGCTGGTCGGGATAATAGAGGGCGGCATTGGACACCACTATCTCGGGGACCAAGGCTGTCGTGTTGAGCAGGCTCACATGGCAGAAGGCAGTCTCCTCGACGGCCTTGACGGTGCGCTGCTGGCAGAAGGTCCGGCGGATGTTGGCGCGTATCTGGTCTTGGTCATACTGTCCGTCAAGCAGCGTCGCGCCGTCGGCCTCAGTGGTAATCTGGCGGAACACGGCCGACAGCTCTTTCAGATAGGGTTGCAACTGGGCATAGTCGAGTGTGCCCATACTCTCGCGGGCTATCAGGAAGAGCCAGTCGCCAAGACTGGTTTCCTCGGAGCCGTTGTCCCATTCGGCCGGTGCCTCATACACCCGCACCTTCTTGCCTTCCATATTGCCCTGATAAATCAGGCTGGTCTCTTTGCGGCATATCAGCGCGGGGTCTTGCAGCCGGATCCGCACATCGTCGGTGCCGCCGACGACCTGTGTGTCCTGGCGGATATGGAGCTGGCGGAAACTGATGCCCGGCAGGTGAAGCCGCTCCGTGCGGTCATACTGGCGGATGGTCTTCACGGCCTCCACCCGCTTGGTGTTGAGCTCGTGGAGGGTGATGTTCTGCTGCTGCTTGAGCTGCATGTTGAGGGTGTCGGCGTTGGTCTGGTTGAGCCAGATGAGGGCGGTTTCCTTCTCGTGGCGGGCCACCTGGCGCAGACACCGGCAACTGGTCTGGAGCACCATATTGGTGGGACAGACGCCCTTCTGCGGCAGGATGACACCCGTGAGGCTCTTGCAGTCCCAGCCTTCCTTGCCTATCTGCACCAACAACACTATCTTCACGGCCGACAGGTCGGTGTCGAGGGCGGCAAACTGGAGGTCGGCGCCAGCCGGGCGGGGATAGTTTTTATTGCCGCCATGATATTTCAGTATCACTTGGGCCGCATCCAGGCCATAGCTGCCCACGATATCGACCACCTGTGGATAAACCACCTCCTCGAGCGTCTCTATCGAGCCGCAGTAGACGGCCAGTTTGGCACAGGCTCCGCCGGCATATACCCGGTCCTTATAACGCGACAAGAACTCACGCACGCCATTGTCGATGATGGTCTCCGGCGGTATGTCGGCATACATCACCACGGGGTCCTTCAGGAAGTTGTTGATACCCTTGATGAGCGGATAATAGGACACGACATTGGGCAGGTCGGTATTCTTGATGCAGAAGCCCTGGCCTATCTTCACCTGCTCGGCCTTGGCCAGATAGGGGGTGCCGCTGAAGCCCATCACGGCATTAAACGTATTGCCGCGGCTCCACTCTCCTACCACCTGGCGCAACTTGATGTCGCCTCCGGCCACATGGTGTACCTCGTCGATATAGATGGCCAGATTGGGTATGCGCCCGATGACGGAACGCAGCTCGTCGGCTTGGGCTATCCGGGCCCGCTCCTCGGGGCTGACGGCCTTGGCGGCCTTGTCCATACGGTCGAGTATCACCTTCTCAGCGTTGGTGACGGCCACCAGTCCCATGAGGTCTTCCAGGGGTTGGTGGCGCCAGAGCTTCTGGGCGTTGGGATTGCGGGTGAGCGTGGTCTTGCCGGCGGCCTTCTGCTCGTCGAGTATCTCAAACTGGACGGCACGCTTGAGTTGCGCCGCCACAGGCTGGGGCACCACCCACGAGGGGTTGAACTCCATGATATGCTTCAAGCTGGGCACGATGGACGACTTGAGCCCCGACGGGGCGAAGACCATGAAGTTGTGGGCAAAACAGGGATTGTCGGGCTCGCGGAAAGCGAAATAGAGGTCAATATAAATAAAGGCGGCCATGAGGAAGGTCTTGCCCGCACCCATCGGCAAGCTGAACAGATAGTCGGTATAGTTCACACCATAGAACATCTGTCGGAAGGCCTCCTCATAGTCTATCTCCGAGGGATGCTCCTTGATGAGCCGCTCGAGGGCCGGCGCCAGTTGGTTGCCGTCGCGGTCGGCCAGCCGGGAATACTCCAGCAGGGCGGCGGCGGCCGGATTGGCGGTGAGCACACGGCGGGCCTCATCGGTGAGCCGCAGACTGTCCAGGTCGAGCCCGTTGAAAGTGCCGGCGGCAAAAAGCTTCCATAGGGGTTGGTTGTGACAGGCTATTTTCAGATACAGATACGTCTTGATGGCTTCCAACTGGGCGTCACGCATCTGTCCCCTGTCTATGATATATCCGATGAAGTCTCTCACGGTACAGTCCGGTGAGGCCAACCATTCATCGCGTTTCTTCTCTATCAGTTTGTAGAACATCTATGTTGTCGTTATTTCAGTCTACAAATTTAGATAAAATTTCCCGAATTATGCGCCTGTTAGAATAAAAAAAAATGAGATTGAATGTATCCGACAGGTTCTGCCTGTACGGTTGGGCAATGTAGTGTAGTGGGTGCGGTGTCTCACCGCACAATAAATTTAGGATATTCATTACTTTCTTTTAATGATATTTTTATTACACTCGCTCTTTCTGAGAAAAACAAGTTGCCTGATTACGAAGAGAAAGTTGCCTGATTTCCGGGAGAAACTTGGCAGGTTTCTCTTCGTAATCAGGCAACTTTCTCATTCCAGCCGTTTCAGGCGCTCCAAAGGAAGCTTTGAACAGACATGAAATATCTTTATATTACACCGCTTATTTTTCAACCGTCCAGCTCGAAAAATTTTCGGAGTTTTCTTAACTTGTCAGTTGAAAGATTCATTGTCACCGCGTCACGGCTATCTTGATGACAGCCGGCCGGCCTTTCTCCGGAACCATCTTGACAAGATAGACGCCCGGCTGTAAGGTCACGGCCACCCTGTCCACGCCTGCCGGAACGACAACATCAGCAATCCGCTTACCGTTCAGGTCCATGACAGCTATTCTCTGAGGCACGGCCATCGGGCGAGCTACGAGGTATCCGTCTGCATACTTTATTTCCGGTGCGACTTCCGGCAGGGGCTGGTCCATGATGCCGTCTGTCCTTTTTTTCAGCGGGATATAGCCATAGTCATACAGCATCTGCTGCCCTTCCGCCGTTGTCAGGTAGTCATATATCTTTTTTGCCATCGGATGTCCTGTATTGACGGCCGCATAGATATTCGTGCTGTAAGGATAAGAGCCGTCCAGTATGCTCTCTTGAGTAGGCAACACACCGTTTATTTTCATTGCTGGAGGTGCCCAATCCCTATCAAAAAGGACATATCGGAAAATATACTGATAATAAAATATATAGCCATAATCTTCAGAAATTACCAATCCGTAAAAAGGGAAACGGTCTCTTTTTCCATCAAACATTGCTCCAATAGCAGTCCATTCATTTCTTTTTTCATATACCATGTCCCCCTCTTTTATAAACTGCTGGTAAAATATGTCTGTGAGGTCTTCGTCTAAATCAACAGCGACATTCATTTTCAAAGAGTCACCACCCACAATTTTCCAGTTGGGCACTTTACCGGTATAAATTTGACGGACTTGCTCCTCTGTCAAATCCCTGACAGGATTGTATTTATTATTGATAACAAGAGTAGCATCCAGCCCTATTGGTTTATATGCAACAGTTATTCCATTTTTTTTAGCTGTCATGATTTCATCTTCAAGAAGGGGCGACTTCATGAAGATAAGAGGTCTTTTCCCACTCAGCAAATTGTCTCTAACATCTTTTTTATCCAGATATTCGGCATCCATGTCATTACGTACCAAATGCTTTATTTCTTCATCCGAACAATTATACTGAGGTTTCCGTATACCCATCTCGGGGACAGAACTTACATACTCTGCCCCATAAGAAGAAAAATACTTCCAAGTATAATCAAAATTAAAAAGATGACAAATCAAGACCATTGACAAGTCGCTCAAGTATTTTTCGCCCCTCATATACGGAAAATTCAATGCGGTCAATCCTTCTATCTTGTCGCTCTTTGTCGGTCCGACATCCTGTGCACAAACATTTCCTATACATAGAAAGCTTGACACTAACATCAATAAAATTTTTGTTTTCATAGATTCTCTATTTCGTTATAATATTAAATTCCGTACCTTTTTCCACCGTAGTTTCTGGTTCTATAACAATTTCGTTACCAAACAACGTCACCTTTCCTTTATCAAAGATAACTTTTCCTGACGGTTGAGTTTCAGTTACATTTGTTCCTATTTTGATAAAATCAGCCTGAAATGTTTGATTACCTGTCACAGTCTTGTTTTGTATATAAACGTGTCACACGTAGCTGCGCATTAGCAACTATTGCCATACAGGAAAAGACGGATACTAAAAAGAATGTTTTCATTGTAGTTGATAATAGATGTAAAGACATAAGACTTTCTCACTATCGTGACCCAACCGCACAATCGGAGCAAGTCACGGTGCAAAGATAAAGAAAAAAACATATATACGACTGCTTTCGTGTAAAAATATACACATAAGCTGTCTTTTTCTTCAGTTCAGCCTTGCCGAATCACTGCGTCACGGCTATCTTGATGACAGCCGGCCGGCCTTTCTCCGGAACCACCTTGACAAGATAGATGCCCGGCTGCAAGGTCACGGCCACCCTGTCCACGCCTGCCGGAACGACAACATCAGCAATCCGCT
>CALGHW010000450.1 GCA_937916075.1 uncultured Prevotella sp. | reverse complement strand
AATGACACTACCTTCGAGGTTTATCCTTACGAGGCCGGATGGGACAATCTTCGCCGAAGCTTTACCGCTTGGGTGGTTGCCGTGGCTGATGCTGATGCTCAATATAAGGGGGCTGTGCAGCCGTTGCGTATCGACCTGCCAAAGACCGTGGAAAATCCTTAGAGATCTGTATTGGATATATTAACGTTGATTGCAAACAGGCTTGCTTTAAGAAAAACAGGCTTTTTCATGAAGCCGATAGCTTTACTTATAAAAGAAAGATACGGAGACGGTCCTGGGCATTGGACCGTCTCCGTATCTTTCTTGTTATTTTAACTTATGATATTACTTGCGCTCCCATACATATAGGTATGAGGTGATGCCGTGCTGGGGCTCTTCGCCCTTCTTGTCGCCAAACAGCGACGGGTCGGCAGGTGTCACGGAACAGTCGTTGGGGACGATGTTGTCGTTAATCACACCGTATGCGTTCAGATAGAACTTCGGCGTATTCGTAAACGAGATGGTTGTCTTGTTGAGCAGGGCTTGCAGCTCGTCGCGGGTAACCTTCACCGTATTGCCGTCGGCGTCAAGACGCTCTGTGGCAAAGTAGCTGTTGATCTCGAAGGTCAGGCCATCGCCATACTCCTTGCGCAGATATTTCAGCACGTCGGCATTGATGCCGTGGGTGGTGATGGTGATGCCGTCGGCCGCATACGTGGTGGTGAGCGATACCGTGTTGCCGTGGATGTTCATGTCCACCGTCTGGGTGGTGTTGTAAGCCTGGGCAATGTCATGCTTCTGCACAATCAGCATGTCATCTACGGGACAATAATAGTCGGCCGAGGTCGGGATGAAGACCGTCACGTCAGTGGTGTCGCGCACATGGATGGAGAGCTTGGTGTCGTTGGCCTCATACTGACGGTCGTTGATGGAGAAGTTAACCTCCACAGAACCCTCGTTGCCCACAACAGAAGGTGTGGGTGCCGGTGTTGGGTCAGGATCGGGTGTGGGCGTTGGAGTGGGGGGCACTTCCGGTTTCTTATCCTCCTCGGTGGGCTGGTCCTTGACGGGCAGTGCCGGGTCTACCATAAACACGATGTCATTCAGGTCGAAGTTGTAGTTGTAATGCTCCCAGTCCTCAAAGCCGAAGAAGGTGCGTCCGCCGTAAGAGAAAGAGGCCGAGTGTACACCCCTGCCGTGGCACTCGTTGTCCTCCCACAGCCAATAGTGGGCTTCGTAAGAGCAAGTGCCGGCGTTTTCGCTGATATTCGAGTAGAATGTCTCGGCCACATTGCCCACATAGTCGCCATAACGGTCTGTGCGGTTGTAGGGATACTTGGTCCGGAGGTAGAAGCCGAACTTATAGCCTTTGGCGATGGTCAGTTTGATGCCCTGCTTGTTTCTGTAGTATCCCCAGGGGCACTGGCCGTTGTTGTCGAAGATGTTCTCCTCGTGCATCTTGCCATTCTCGTCGTAGTAGAAGACACCGACGATGTCATGGCTGGCGGTCTGGGAGTAAGCCGGATAGACTGTGAACGGCTTGCCGTCGGACACATAGAGATAATTGGTGGTCCAGTCGGTCACGCCGGGCTTGGAGGGAGTCTTGTTCAGATTGTCCTGCTCCTCGGGGAGAAGCTCAAGGAATACCTTTGCCGTTGACTCAAGCACGTCGTTGGCAAGTGGCTCCACGCCCGTGACAGTCACGATTGGTTCTTGCGGGTCGGCAAGTGACTGGCCATTGGAGTAGGCGGAAACCCTGGCTGAACGTGTCGGCGCATAGCTTACGGATGCGGCGGCCGCATCCTCTCCGGGATTCACGTCTTCCGCTAATGGTGTCGTGTTGTCTGAGCATGCCGAGAGCCCTAAGGCAAGGGCTGCTGCGGAAAAAATACAGATCTTTTTCATACCATTTTTAATCGTTTGGATGTTGTGATTTTAATTATATGTATCTATTTTTCTGCAAAGTTACGAATAAATATGGATAACTTTATCTGTTAAATGCTATATTTTGTCGCTTGAATGTCCTTTTTGACAGAATTTGCGGGCATGAAAACAAATTTTCCTTGGAAATACCCTGTTTGTGGGATTGGCCGTATGCATAAAAAGTAGTAATTTTGCCTTGCTTAACATAACTAAGTGACGATGAAAAATAAATTGGTATGATTTGAGGCTGACACCAATACTGAATGATAGTTTTCTCACTCAAATCGTACTAAGT
>CALGHW010000449.1 GCA_937916075.1 uncultured Prevotella sp. | reverse complement strand
AATCGGGATGTAGCGCAGTTGGTAGCGCACTACGTTCGGGACGTAGGGGTCGGGCGTTCGAGTCGCCTCATCCCGACCGAGAAGACGAGTCAGACGCATGTTTGGCTCGTCTTTTTATTTTTTCAGTCATAACGATGGAAGTGAAGACAGAGGCCGTGGTGCTGCGGTCGTTCAAGTATGGCGACAACAAGCTGATTGTCGATCTCTTCACCCGGTCAGACGGCCGTGTGTCGTTTGTCGTGCCCTTGCCCAAGTCGGGTAAGGGGAAAATCAAAAAACAGTTTTTCCAGCCCTTGTCGCAGCTCACGGTGGAGTACGACCTCCGGCCCCGGGTGCAGTTGCAACGCCTCAAGGAGGCCGGCTTGGCCTATCCGTACGTGTCGCTACCCTTTGACATGGTGAAACTGAGCGTGAGCCTGTTTCTGTCGGAGTTTCTTTGCTATGCGCTCCGGGGCGAGCAGCGCAACGAGTTGCTCTACCGTTATATTGTGGACAGCTTGCAGTGGCTCGACGAGTGCCGGGAGGGAATGGCCAATTTCCACCTGGTGTTTCTGATGAGGCTCACCCGCTTCCTGGGCTTCTATCCCAACCTGGACGACTATGAGGAAGGCAGCTGCTTCGACCTGCGCGGCAGCTGTTTCTGCCCGCATCCGCCGCTCCACCGTGACTTTCTGGCTCCCGACGAGGCCCGCAAGATAAGCTTGATGATGCGTATGAACTATCAGACGATGCATCTCTTCCGCATTTCCCGTCAGGAGCGCAACCGGCTGCTGGAGGTGGCCGTGCGCTATTATGCCATCCATATACCCGATTTCCCCGAACTGAAGTCGCTCGAGGTGCTGAAGTCGATGTTTGACTAAGAAAAGAAGGATAAGCGGGGAGGACCGTGGTTGACGGAATGTATATTTGTGTGGCTCGTTCAGACCACCTGACTCAATGAAAAAAAGAAAAGGATGAGTCAACATGGAAGAATCCTGTGGACCTGTCCTTGTTGACTCATCCCCGAAAGACTTAGCCTTATGTGTTCTGTCGCTTTATGCCAAGAGCTTCTTGACAGCCTCAGAGATGGCCTTGCCGTCGGCCTTTCCGGCCAGTTGCTTGCTGGCCACGCCCATCACCTTGCCCATCTCCTTGATGCTTTGCGCACCCGTCTGGGCGATGATTTCCTTGACGGCAGCCTCGATTTCCTCGGCGGTCATGGGCTGGGGCAGGTAAGACTCGATGACCTTCACCTGGCTGAGCTCCTCCTCGGCGAGGTCGGGCCGGTTCTGGCTGTTATAGAGGTCGGCAGAGTCGTGGCCTTGCTTGGCCAGCTTCTGCAGTATCTTCAGTGCGGCAGCGTCTTCGAGCGTGTCGTTGGCTCCCGGGGCCGTCTTGGCCTCGATGAATACCTTCTTGATGTTGCGCAGCGCCTCCAGGCGGACCTTGTCCTTGGCCTTCATGGCTGCGATGATGTCTTTGCTTACTTGATCAAATAGTGCCATACGATATATAATGTTTATGCAAATTTAATGGTTCCCTGTATGGGCTCGTGGGATGTCTGTCCGTCGTCGGCAGGTTTCTCCATGTCGATGGGGTCATTGCCGGAAGCTTGATTCTTGATGCTGTCGAGAATTTCTCGTGTGCGCTTATAGGTTGGCGTTGACTCCACCAAGGAGATGATGTCGTCATTGTCCAGGTCCTTGGGCTTGAAGAAATAGATATGCGGGCGGCGTTTGTATTTTTTGTTGTTGCCGTCGTCGGGTCCGTAGTAGCCGTTACGTCGTGTCCGTAGTTCCTCTTCCCGCTCCTGCTTCTCGGCAATGCGGTTGGCGTCCTCTTCCGTGTCGCGCTTGAAGCGTCCGTGCATGCCGTCCACATTCTCGATGCCGAAGCCTGTGGCCAGAATGGTCACTTTTACCTTGTTGCCCAGTTCGGGGTCGGTGGCCAGTCCCCACTTGATTTCAAAGTCGCTGCTGAATTTGGCCATGAAGTCGTTTACGTCGCTCATCTCCTCCATCATCAGTTCGTTGTGGCCGTCGTTCTGTCCGCAGAACGAGATGTTGAGCAGAATCTTCTTTGAGTTGAACACGTCGTTGTCATTGAGCAGCGGTGAGTTGAGGGCGTCGTCGATGGCTTTTTTTACTCGGCCGTCGCCCTCGCCGTAGCCTGTGCTCATGATGGCCACGCCGCCGTCTTTGAGCACCGTCTTCACGTCGTTGAAATCCAGGTTGATAAGTCCGTGAATGGTGATAATCTCGGCAATGCTCTTGGCGGCCACGCTCAGCGTGTCGTCGGCCTTGCCGAAGGCGTCGAGCACCGTCAGTTCGGTATAGATTTCGCGCAGTCGCTCATTGTTGATGACGAGCAGGGCGTCCACGTTCTTGGCCATCTCCTCCACACCGTCGAGGGCCTGGTCTATCTTGCGCGGTCCTTCAAAGCGGAAGGGGATGGTCACGATGCCTACGGTAAGGATGCCCATTTCCTTGGACACCCGGGCTATTACCGGAGCGGCTCCCGTGCCTGTGCCGCCGCCCATGCCAGCCGTGATGAAGGCCATCTTGGTGCCGTCGTTGAGCATGTTCTTGATGTCTTGCAGGCTCTCTTCGGCGGCTGCGCGCGCTTTTTCGGGCTTGTTGCCGGCGCCGAGTCCCTCCTTGCCCAGTTGTAGATGGACGGGGACGGGCGAGTCGTCGAGTGCCTGGTTGTCTGTGTTGCAGAGCACAAACGACACGTCGTGTATGCCCTCGCGGTACATGTGGTTGACGGCATTGCCGCCGCCACCGCCCACACCAATCACCTTGATGATGCTGTGTTCTTTCTCCGGTTGACCGAAGTCAACTATGTTATTGTCTGCCATAATGCTATTAATGCTGTTATAGGTATGTAAAGTATGGAAGAATAAAAAGAGAGGGATTTATGGTTGGTCTATTCTGGCTCAGTGAGCTTTTCGGCCATTTTCTTGAACCAGCGCAGACCCTTGTTGAGCGGACTGTTCTTCTTCTTCTCCTCAGCGATGCGTCGTGCTTCCTCCTCGGCTTTCTCGCGTTCCAGTCGTTCCTCTTCCTCCCGCTTGCGTCGCGCTTCCTCCTCGGCTTGTTGCTTTTCGGCCTCTGTGCGCACCACGCCGGTAGGCGTCTCTGTGGCCGTGCGTGCTTTGGTGCGCGTCTCTGTGCCAATCGGATGGGGCTTCACGGGGTCAAACAGGTTGCGGTTGGCGTCTACCTCGTCGCCGGCACAGTTGATGTCCCCTTTAGCCAGCAGTCCGAGTACCGTGTTCATCGTGCCGTTCTTGGCGTTGATGTTGGGGTCGGTAGAGGTGATGGTATGGTTGACAAACTTGGCCACGCGGATTTTCTCTATCCGTGTGTAATTGCCAAACGCCTTCTCGATGTTTTTCATGTTGGAGCCGCCTCCGGTCAGGATAAGTCCTCCTAACAGGTTGTTTTTGTATTCTGTGGATATTTGGTTCCACACGTTCTCGATGATTTCCTCCAGTCGGCCTTCCACGATTTCGATGAACTTACGGCTTTCGATGCTGCGTTCGGCGTCGATGGGGTAGACGAGTGAGTTGTCGATGTCCTCATTGTCTGTATAGGCGCAGGCATATTTCAGCTTCATCTTCTCGGCTACACTTTCCTCCATCTGGAGCGAGGCGATGTCTTTGGTGATGTTGTTGCTGCCGAGCGGGATGACGGACAGGTGGCGAAGGATATTCTTGGTGTAGACAGAGACGGTGGTCGTGTCGTAACCTATATCGATAAGGGCACAGCCCGAGCGCCGCTCAGCCTCGGTGAGCACACTGTCGGCCAGCGCCAGCGGTGCCAGGTACATTTCGGCCACGTTGATGCCCGCGTTCTCAAAGCAAGTGTTGAGGCTTTTGTAGAACTTGGTGCGTTGCAGGATGTTCAGGAAGTTGCCTTCCAACCGTGAGCACTGTATGCCTACGGGGTCGAGCTGTATCTGTGAGTCCACTTTATATTCCTGCACGGCGGCGTCCAGTATCTCCATGTCGGGATATTTCATGCTGCGGTTGGCGTCCATGAGTTCGATGACCATGTCCTGTGTCACCTTGGTGTCTGTGGGCAGGTCTTTGGTAATCACGTTTCGGATACTGCGGATTGACTGTCCGCCCACGCCCACGTACACCTGGGTAATCTCCGTCTTGAGCTGAGATGTCAGCTTGTTGATGATATTGGTGATACAGAGGGCGGTTTTGTCGATGTTGTTGACCACGCCTTTGCGGATGAAAGAAGAGGAGTCTTCCTTCACCACTGCCAGCACGTTGATGCTGCCATCGAGGTTCTTCTTTCCCGCAACGCCTGTCATCTTGGATGAGCCAAGCTCTATTGCTACTATAAATTCTGCCATCTCTCTATTATTCTTCTGTATTGTTTGGTTTCTTCTTGCAAATTATCTGATTATCAAATTCCATGTTGATATAAGAGTACTTGTTCCATCCTGCCTGGTTAAGCCCGTACTTGTAGAACTTTTCCAGTCGGGCCAGCTTGCGCTGGATGTAAACAGGCTCTCCCAGATATACGATATGGTCGCCCACTCGTGGCACTATCTCAATGGACCCGTCGGCCAGTACGTTGATTTGTACGATTTGTTCCTGCCAGAACTTGTCGGAAGAGATAAAGTTGCCGATGCGCGTCAGCACCTTTTGTGCATACCGGTGATTGATGTTGCCGGTGGCGATGATGATGTCGGTGGCATATTTCGTGTTGGGCATGATGCCCCCGTGATTGTCCACGTAATAGTCTTCGCCGTTGAGAGCCTTCACCCGTATGATAGGCGTGCGTTGGGTCAGTTGGACGCAGATATGTCCGCCGCTGGTCTTGAAGCATTGTGCGTCGTCGACAAACGGGCTTTGCCGCAAGGCATCCTCAATGGCTCGTGTGCTGACTGAGGTCATCTTTTGTCCGAGCGGATAGAGATGCTTGCGTTGCAGTATCTTCTTGATTTCTTCAGCGTCGAGGAATCCGGTCGAAGTCCCGTCGCTGATGTCGATATTCACCTGCGAGCACACCTCTTCTGTATCAGGCTTGTTGAAGGCACTGACGGCAAACAGCAGATATATGGCGAGGAGCGTGTCTGCTGTGACAAGGAGCGTCTTCTTCCAGTTGACCGTCATCGGGTTTCCAGTATCTTTGTTATCTCAGGCACGTAGTTGTCTAGGTCGCCGGCTCCGAGCACGACCAACACTTCAAAGTCATGGTGGCGCACATAGTCGAGCACGTCTTCCTTATGTATCATTTCCTTCTTGACCCCGGGCTTGAGGTTGTCGTAGATAAGCTTGGAGGTGACTCCTGGAATAGGTTGCTCTCGGGCGGGGTAAATGTCGCAGAGCACCACCTCGTCCAGCAGGCTCAGGCTGTTGGCGAAGTCTTGGTAAAAGTCTCTGGTACGAGTATAGAGATGGGGTTGGAAGATAGCTGTTATCTTCTTGTCCTGATACAGTTCCCGGATGCTTTTTACGCTTTGGTATATCTCCTTGGGGTGATGGGCATAGTCGCTGAGGAAGACGATATGGTCGTTCTTGATTTTGAAGTCAAAGCGGCGGTCCACTCCTCCGTATGTCTTCATGCCGTAGCGCAGCTCGTCGGCGGTACAGCCGTTGAGTTGGGCCATGGCCATGGCTGCCACGCCGTTTTCTATATTGATGGGTATGGGCTGTCCGAGTTCGATGTCCTTGACGTTCTCAATCGGTGACACAAAGTCGAATTTGATTTCACCGTTGCCGATACGGATGTTTTCGGCATGGAAGTCGCCCTTGTCGCGGCTGTATTCATAGCGGCGTACGCCTGGCTGTAAGTCTTCCTTCATCTCCAGATCTGTATGGATGATGAGTGCTCCGCCCGGCTGTATCAGCGACGAATATTTGCGGAAGCTCTCCAGGTAAGCCTCTTTGGTGCCATAGATGTCCAGATGGTCGGGGTCGGTGGCGGTGATGACGCTCATCCACGGGCGGAGCCAGTGGAAGGAGCGGTCAAACTCGTCGGCCTCGATGACCACATAGTCGCTGTCGCTCAAGATATAGTTGGTGCCATAGTTCTTGGATATGCCGCCCAGGAAGGCGTTGCAGTCCACATGGCTTTGGTGCATGATGTGTGCGCAAATGGTGGAGGTGGTAGTCTTGCCGTGTGTGCCGGCCACGCAGAGTCCCTTGTGTGTGCGGGTCAGTGTGCCCAATACCTGGGCCCGCTTCTCGATGGTGAATCCGTTGTTGCGGAAGAATACGAGCTCCTTGTGTTCTGCTGGTATGGCCGGTGTGTAGACCACAAGGCATGAGTCTTTCGCCTTGCAGGCTTGTGGTATTTCGTCGATGTTCTCTTCATAGTGGATCAGCATGCCCTCACGTTCCAGTTGTGCGGTCAGTGCCGATGGGGTTTTGTCGTAGCCGGCCACGACAGCTCCCTTGTGTAGGAAGTAGCGTGCGATGGCACTCATGCCAATGCCTCCGGCTCCTATAAAGTAAACGGCTTTGATATCTTTCAGTTCCATTTCTATTCTTTTCGTTTTGGTTTTCCTCAGGCGGTGGCCTTTCGGATAGATGTTCTATCTGCCTCCTTTGGCCAACTTGACCACTTCGGTGGCGATGATGTCGGCAGAGTCGGGCAGACCTAATTTTTTGATGTTCTCGCTGAGGCTTCTCAGCTTGGTTTCGTCAGCTACGGTGTTGATGGCCAGTTGTAGCAATTTGCCAGGTGCTTCTGCGTCTTTGACGTAGAGTGCGGCCTCCTTGTTGACCAGCGCCATGGCGTTTTTGGTCTGGTGGTCTTCGGCCACATTGGGTGACGGGACCAGAATGACGGGCTTGCCTATCAGGCAGAACTCGGAGATGCTGCTGGCTCCCGCGCGGCTGATGACCAGGTCGGCAGCCTTGTAGGCTGCTCCCATGTCACTGATGAAGTCGGTCACGATCAGGTTGGGCAGCGGCTGATGCTCCTTCAGCTTCTCCATGATGGCGGCATGATAATATTTCCCGGTTTGCCAGATAAACTGCATG
>CALGHW010000448.1 GCA_937916075.1 uncultured Prevotella sp. | reverse complement strand
GGGGTTTGTACATGCAATGTATAGCGTACGTTCTGCGGCCAGAAAGGCACATTCTCGAACCCCTTGCGCCCACCACGCGGGTCAATCTCGGCTGCCACTGAGAGCTGGAGCGAGTCGATGTCCAGATTGAGCTTGGCGGCCTGAATCTCTGAAATATGCGTGATACAGGTGCCCAGCACACCCAAGGCGTTTTCTACTGAGGTTTGCCCCGAGTTGGCACCGCCGAGGAAGGTGGGGTTGTCATGGTTGATGACATACCATTTGCCGCCTGTGGGGACATTGAGTTGGCGCACGCCGTTGGGCAGGACTTTCACATAAGGCTGCGGAGCGACAACAGGCGCAGCCTTGGCCTTGGTGGTGTCGGGCGTGGAAAAAGCCAGGATGGCCTGCCGCTTACCGTGTATGTATTCGCGAAGGCCAGCCAGGGTACGGCCCTCGATGACACGCTCCCGCGGGGTCTGCTTATAGTCGATAGTAAGCTGTGGCGTGACGGCACGCTTGATGAGATTGATAACCGGCGACTGCTCCTCAGCCTCCTTGACCAGCTGCTCGAGCTGTGCGTCGGTGGCATCCGAGGCGATGCGGACGGTATACAGGAAGTTACGCGTGTATCTCACGCGGTTGGTCGGCTTGGCATCCGGCCGTCCTTCAATGCTCACATACAGCGAGTCGATGCCGATGCCTTTCAGGGCCGCCACATTCAGGATGGAATTGGTGATATCCGAGGCAAACACGCCACGCGCCGTGGTCTGTGTCTCTACGCCCGTGTCCTGTCCGCCGTGTGCATAGCCACAGTCACCGATATAGTGGAAGTTGCGGATGCGCAACTCGCGTGAACCACCTCGGTTTTTGGCCGTCACGGTGGCGTGCAGTGTCACCGGCTCCAACAGCGACGGGGCTATGGTATTCCAGGCCTTCAAAGCCTTGGCTCGCTCTGCGAGATGTGCCCGGAGCGACGGTCCGTTCTTTTCATACTGTGTCCGTACGCTTGCGCTCTTGAACACGTCATTGGGGAAATTCTGTGCCTGTGCATTGCCGGCAACAGTTGCCACGGCCAAAGCCACGACTGCATGAGTAAGGATGTTCTTTTTCATCATTCTACGTTTTTATAAGGGTTTTGTGTAAGTGTTGAACCGTCATAGCCATAATTCTGCCAGAGGTTGGGGTTGAGGTCGCGCTGCGACTGTGGTATAGGGTAGCGGTAATTTCTGAAATCAATGGCCGCCTTGTTGTATTCGGGATATTCACGCGCCAGACGGCTGTTGCGGATGGTCTTCACCAGCACCTTCCAGCGTTTCAGGTCAAACCAGTGTTTTTGCTCATAGACAAACTCCCAGGAACGCTCCTGAACAATGGCATTGTGGAAGTCGTCATAGCCTGTGGCCGAGAGGTCGTGGGATTGGGGTGACGTGCTGTAAATATTCTCGCCGAAAGCCCGCCGCCTCACTTGGTTGAGCGCCAGGAGTGCGTCATCGTTGGCTCCATGATCACGCTCGTTGATGGCTTCGGCCTTGATGAGCAGCACCTCGGCATAACGCAGGATGGTACGGTTCATGGCCCTGCTGTTTGAGCTGTTCTCAGCATTGTCCAGGTCGATGTATTTCTTATAGCGCGCAAATCCGGCCTCGCGCACCCCGTCACCGTCGGCATCATAGTAGAAATGGAAATAGCTGTTGTCCTTTGCCCGCCACAGCGAATCGGCAAACGACACGTCTTTACGCTGGTCGCCAGGCAGATAGGAGTCTTCCACCTCACGGGTGGGGGTCGGTGTAACATGAGGCAGACTCACCGAGAATCCGGTAGAGAAACAGCAGTGCACGAGGTGGTTGCCACCCGTGTTGTCACCCTGCAGCGAAGAGCCTGTATAATGCTGGGTGGCGAAGATGCTTTCCTTGCCGTTGCGCTTTTGGTTGTTCCAGTTGTCGTGGAAGTTCTCCTCCAGGGCATACTCACCGGAATCGATGACCTTCTGGGCCGCCTCTACCGATAAGGCAAAACGATCGTGACGCTCGGCCTCCGACAGGGCGTCGTCGTTCTGCGCCCATATTAGGTAGGTCTTGGCCAAGGCAGCCAGAGCGGCTCCCCGAGTGGCCCGCCCGATGTCTGACGCCGCTTGCTCGCTCTTTGCGGGAAGAGCGGCTGCCGCCGCTGTCAAGTCGGCCACAATCTGTCCATACACTTCCGTCTCAGTGTTGCGCACGGTATGCTGTCCGCCGTCGGTCGTTGTGACCAGTGGTATCGGACCGAAGAACTGTACGAGGTAGAAGTAGTAATAGGCTCTCATGAATTGAGCCTCACCTACAACCCGGCGGCGCACCGCCTCACTCACCTTGGCCGACTGCCCCACTTTCTCGATGGCGTCGTTGGCACGCGCGATGGCCTCATACGATGTGCTCCACACACTGGTGATATAGCTGTTGGTTCCATCCCATTTCAGCAGGCCAAGCATTCCGCCTCCTCCATTGGGATTCTCTCCCGAAACGGTGGTCTCTGTCACCAGGTCGGACATATACGAATATTTGGTGCTCAGCAGCGTGTTGGGTCCATATATCGGGGTCACCAGGGCGATGGCGTCTGCGTCAGTCTGGGGGATATTCTTGTCTGATGTCTCCGAGACAGGAGCCTGGTCAAGGTCTGCGCACGACACCAGCAGGAATGCCGCGCACGACAGGGTTGTTATCGTATTTTTTCTCATGTCGTTCGTTTTTTAATTGTTTGTGTGCCGCGGAAATGTGCCGCGTCAATAAGTAACCTTCAAGCCGAAAGTGAAAGTGCGCGCACTGGGATAGGTACCATTGTCTACCACACCTGATATCTCTGGGTCGTACCCCTTGTAAGGAGTAAGGGTAAGCAGATTCTGAGCCGACGCATACACATTCACAAACAACTTCTGTTTCAGCGACAAGCGCACCGGAAGGGTATAGCCCACCTGTATATTCTTCAAGCGCAGATAGCTGGCATCCTCCACATAGCGGCTGTCCAGATAATTGGTATAGCTCACCTTGCCAGTGGCCTTCGGCACCAAGGTGGCCGTGTGGTCTTCCGTCCAGCGGTCGAGCAATGCCGTTGACACGTTGTAACTGGAGGACGGTGTCTCAAGCGACTGGCGCAGCCTGTTGTAGAGCTTGTTGCCGTAAGAACCCTGGAAGCTGAAGCAGAAGTCTATTCGCCGGAAACGTAATGACGAACCGAAGCCGTAAGTGAACTTGGGCTGTATGCTGCCCAGCACCACACGGTCGCCCTCCTGGTCGATGGTCCCGTCGCCATTCTGGTCTACAAACTTGGCGTCACCATACTCCACGTTGGTCTTGCTGACGGGTACCGGCACGCTGCTCAGGCTTTGGTCTTTCTGCACCAACCCGTCAAACTGCCATCCATAAAATGTGCCGAGCGCCTCGCCCACGCGGATGATGGTCTGGTTAGAATTGATAATTTGGGTCTGCGTGTCACCCAGACTGGTCACCTTGTTCTTGTTGTGGGCGATGTTAGCATACACGTTCCACACCAGTCGCTTGCGCTGCAGGGGCGTGGCGTTAACCGACAGTTCGACTCCACTGTTTTCCACATTGCCCACATTGCGCAACTGCGACGAGAAGCCGGTGGTTTGTTCCACACCGATGTTGACCAGCAAATCGGAAGTCTTCTTGACATAATAGTCGGCAGTGATATTCAGCCGTCCTCCGAAGAGCGACACATCGGCTCCGATATTGAAAGCCCGGGTGGTTTCCCATTTCAGGTCGGGATTGGACAGTGACGTGCGGTAGAATCCTGTTGTGAGCGTTCCGTTGAAATAATAATATCCCAGGGTGCTCGCATATTTCGACAGAAACTGGTAGTCGCCTATCTCCTGGTTGCCCACCGTACCGTAGCTGGCCCTTACCTTGAGGTCGCGCAGCCACGACACACGCTGCAGGAATGACTCGTCTGACACATTCCAGGACACACCTACTGAGGGGAAATAGCCCCACTTATGGCTGTCGGCAAAACGACTGGAGCCATCGGCTCGCAAAGTGGCCGTGAGATTGTACTTGCCGTTGAAGGTATAGTTCACTCGCCCGATAAAGGAGTTGAGGGTGCTCTTGAGACCTCCGGTCTGCGGAGCCACCCGCTGCGCTCCCGACTGGAGTGAATGGTAGCCCAGATTGTCATTGGGGAAGTCGGCTGCGGCCGCCACGGTGCTCTCACTGGTTGTGGTCTGCGTGGTGAATCCGCCCAACAGGTCTATCTCATGCTTCTCGGCCAACAGCTTATGATAGGTGGCGGTCGCCTCAAGCTGGTCGCTCTCCCAGGTTTTGTTGCCCACCGAGCCATAGCCGTTGCTGAAAAATCCCACCGTAGCCGATGCCGGTGAATAGAAATCCTCGGTGGTGTGTATCACATTGGTGGCCGCCTGAAGCTTGAGCGTCAATCCGCTCACCGGCTTCCAGGACAAGCTGGCAGTCCCCATGAAGTTAGACACGTCTGTCTTCGAAGTCACCGTGTGCAACTCGGCCACCGCATTGGGGGTGATACCACCGCTTTTCACAAGGTCGCCGGCCTCAAAAGGATTGGCATAATTCCATGACCCGTCCTCATTTTTCACGGGCACGGCCGGCGATGTGCGCAGGGCCTGCTCCAGCTGTCCACTCAGTCCGTTTACCGAGTTCTGGAATGTGGACAGTCCGTTCTGTGTACTCTTCGATGCATTGACATTCGCGTCTACCGTAAGGTTGCGCAGCAAGTCGCGTCCATAGTTGATGCGTCCGCCATAGCGGGTAAAGTCCGTGCCGCGCACGATACCGCTGCGGTCGGTATAGTTGGCCGATAGCAGATAATGCTCCTGGTCTGAGCCGCCGCTCACCGAGAGCTGGTGCTGCTGCGACACCGCCGTATGGAAATAGGCATCCTGCCAGTCGGTGCCCTTGCCCCAGGCGTTCACCACATCTTGGGTGATGCCAGAAGCCTCCTTCTGCGCGTCGGTGGCTATCTCGAGATAGAGTTCGCCCCACTGGCGCGCGTCGAGCAGGTCGAGCTTCTTGCCGAGCGACGACACCCCCACCTGATAGCCATATTCTACCGACGGCTTGCCTTTCTTGCCCTTCTTCGTGGTCACGATGATGACACCATTGGCGCCACGCGAACCATAGATGGCTGCCGCCGACACATCCTTGAGCACCTCTATCGACTCGATGTCGGCGGGATTGATGGTAGCCAGCGGATTGAAGTTGCCCTGCGAGCGCCCCACTCCCGTCTGGGTGGCGTCATCACTGTTGTACACGAGCACCCCGTCGATGACATACAGGGGCTCATTGCCTCCTGTTATCGAGTTGCCGCCACGGATGCGCACCGACGACGAGGCGCCAGGCTGTCCGGATGACGACGTGATATTGAGTCCAGACACGGCTCCTCCCAGCACGTCGTCTATGCTGGTGGCCGTCTTGAGCTGCGCCTCGGGCTTGAGGGTTGCCACAGCTCCGGTGAGCTGCTTTCGACTCTGGGTGCCATATCCCACCACGACCACCTCACCCACAGAGTTGCGGTCTTCGGTCAACTCGATGACCAGTGGCTCGTCGGTGTCATACACGTCATACGTGAGTTTGCGGTAGCCTACATAGTTAATGGTGAGTGTTGCGGGAATTTTCCCGGCGTGTATACTGAATTTTCCGTCAAGGTCGGTCACAGCACCTCCCTTATGGTGTGCCAAGTGGATGGTCGCACCCACTACAGGCTCTCCCGTAGTCGCATCCTTGACCACGCCTTTGACGGTCTGGGCAAAAGCGCCCCCTGTCGTCCCGGACAAAAGGGTCAGGACAACCACTGTTCGTAAAGTCTTTATCATACTTGTCGTGTTTGTGTATAGCGGATGGTGAAAAAGGCACGGCCCATCATCCACGATGGAATCCGTGGCTTGTGTCTCATTGTTTAGTGTCTCTTCGGTCAGTTGCTGGCCAAGTCGTGACTGCCGGCGGCGCGCAAGAATCCGGCCTGGTTGTTATAGTGCTGTCCGGCAGTGTGTACCCACTGGGCAAACTTTTTTGCGGCCGGTGTGCTGCTGTTCAGCTCAAGCGAAAGGTCTCGTGCGGGCAGAATGTCAGACTCCACCTCTTCAAAGGCCTTGAGCAACTGGTCCAGGTTACGGCTCTCCACGGCCTGGCGCTGCTCTTTCTTGAGCTTGACCGGCAACACCACCAGACCATTTTTCAGCAAGCGGCTGTCGGTGTTGTACAGATAGGCCGCATTGCCTACCGTGATGCCTGTGCTGTCGCGCTCAATGGCCGACAGCAGGTAGATGTCATCACCGCCTATCTTCTTGCCGCGCAAGTCGGAACTCTTGTGTCCGAAGATACGGGCAAACTCCTCTGCCGCACTGTTGCGGCGGTTGCCGCTATACACCGTGACGCGCTCTATCAGGCGGCGTTTTCTCGCACTTACCTCCTCATCCTCATCGGCATAGGGGTCTTGTTCAAAATAGAGCAGGGAGAGGTCATATTGTGATAGTTGCTTGCTCTGCAACTCGTCGACCACAGGATTGTCATCGGTGGTCACGGGCAGAAGGATGTAGCGTCCCACGCTGGCCGCACCCGCACCAGATTGCTCTGTCGTCACGACGATGTCCGACGGGCGGTCTGATTTGGTGTCTGCCACCACGATATGGGTTTGCGGATTTTCCTTCATATAGGCATCAGCCCATGTCTGCACCAACATTCGACAGACTTTGGTTGTTTGGATGGTGATGTTACCCTGGTTGTCCGTCTTGGAGGTTGCCTGTGCTGCCACTGCAAGCAAGGCAACGAAAACAGCGAATACTTTCTTCATGTCTGATACGGTTTTAATGTGTGAATAACTTAGTCGGCCTCATCCCGCTACGATTTCTTCACCGAAAGGAAGAGGTCCTTGGGCCTTATTGCCGATGCAAAGGTAAGCAGAAAGGACTGTCTGTCCTAACAAAACCTGTCAATACGGAAAAAGACAACGGTTTTAGGCTTTCTGACCGAAAAAAAGAAAAGCCGTCC
>CALGHW010000447.1 GCA_937916075.1 uncultured Prevotella sp. | reverse complement strand
CCCCAACCAGTATTTCTATCCCGGTGAGCGTCACGAGCATCCGGCGTGGGACAGTCTCTGCTTTGACTATGGCAAGGACGACGTGCTCCACTTCCTGCTCTCCAACTGCAAGTACTGGCTCGACGAGTTCCACTTCGACGGCTTTCGTTTCGACGGTGTGACCTCCATGCTCTACTACAGTCACGGACTGGGCGAGTCATTCTGTGGCTATGGCGACTATTTCAACGGCCATGAGGACGACAACGCCATCTGTTATCTCACCTTGGTCAACAAGCTTATCCACGAGGTGAACCCTAACGCGATCACCATCGCCGAGGAGGTGAGCGGTATGCCCGGTCTGGCGGCCAAGTTTGAGGACGGAGGCTACGGTTTCGACTATCGAATGGCTATGAACATCCCCGACTACTGGATTAAGACCATCAAGGAGCTGAGAGACGAGGACTGGAAGCCCAGCTCTATTTTTTGGGAGGTTAAAAACCGGCGTCCCGACGAGCGTACCATCAGTTACTGTGAGAGTCACGACCAGGCCTTAGTGGGCGACAAGACCATCATCTTCCGCTTGATAGACGCCGACATGTACTGGCACTTCAAGAAAGGAGACGAGAACGAGGCCGTACACCGAGGCATAGCCCTCCACAAAATGATACGCCTGGTCACAGCGGCCGCCATCAACGGCGGTTACCTCAACTTCATGGGCAACGAGTTTGGCCATCCGGAGTGGATTGACTTCCCCCGGGAAGGCAATGGCTGGAGCTATAAGTATGCCCGCCGACAGTGGAACCTGGTGGACAACAAGGAGCTCGACTATCACTATCTTGGCGACTTTGACAAGGCCATGCTCTCGGTGTTGAAGAGTATCCGCAACTTCCAGAATAAGCCCGTGACCGAGGTATGGCACAACGACGGCGACCAGGTGCTGGCCTTCAGCCGGGGTGACCTGCTCTTTGTGTTCAACTTCAGCCCCACGCAGTCGTACACCGACTACGGCTTCCTGGTGCCCACGGGCTCTTATGAGGTGGTGCTCAATACCGACGCCAAAGCCTTCGGAGGCAATGGGCTGGCCGACGACACCATGACGCATCTTACCAATTATGATCCTTTATATGTAGAAGACCACAAAGAGTGGCTGAAGCTTTATATCCCAGCTCGCTCGGCAGTGGTACTGAAGAAAAACTGATGAGCATCAATCCTTTCGATACCAAGCATAGCACCACCGTGTATTCCACGGTGTGTGCTATTGTTTTTTGTCTGTTCACATTTGTTTATCTCTATTTTTATCAGGCTGACATCCTGTCGATGGCCCAACATGTGCTCAGTGGTGGCGTCACCCAATACAACCGTTGGGTGGGAGCTGTCCTGATAACCCTGGTGCTCCAGTTGGTGCAGACGGGGGTCTATGCGTTGACAGGTTTGCGGGAGGGGCGTCATGCGTTGACCTATTTCCCCTCGGTGTTGATACTGGGCATCATCTCTTCGGCCAGCACCCGGATGGATGTCAGCTTCAGTTTCGGGGTATGGACATGGCTATTGCCGCTGCTTCTCTTGGTATGGGGCTTCGGACTTTACGCAGCCCTCAAGATACCTTATGGGCATCCCTCTTCCAAGGGGGTCCTGTCGGGGAGCATGTGGGTCAATGTGATGTCGCTTTGCGCCATGTTTTTCTTCGTGGGGCTGGTGGGCAACAGCAATGACGTGTTTCATTATCGCATGAAGATGGAGCATTGCTTCATCGACGGGCGTTATGCCGACGCACTTGCCGTGGGCCAGCGCTCGGAGGCCACCGACAGTACGCTCACGATGCTCCGGGCCTACGCCCTGGCCCGTGAGGGACAGCTGGGCGAACGGCTTTTCAACTATCCCGTGGCTGGCCATTCGGCCAGTCTGGTGCCGATGCCCTCAGGCACCCGTTGCGTGATATATCCTGTGGACAGTCTTTACCGCTTCCTGGGCGCGCGTCCGCTCAGCACCCAGACCACCCGCACCTATCTTGAAGCGCTGGTCAAGGGGCGCAAGGCCACGCCTGTGGTGAAGGACTATATCCTGTGTGGCTGCCTGCTGGACCGTGACATTGACTCCTTCGCCTTGTTGTTGCCCCGGTTTTACCGGGTGGACGACAACTTGCCCAAGCACTACCGCGAGGCGCTCACGCTCTACAACCACTTGCGGTCCAATCCTGTTGTGGCTTACAGAAACAATGTGATGGAGACCGACTTCAACGACCTGCAGACATTGGAGAAGCAGTAT
>CALGHW010000446.1 GCA_937916075.1 uncultured Prevotella sp. | reverse complement strand
GCACTGGTGGACAAGGCCAATATAATGACCGAATACCAAACCTACTTCTACCAGAAGACCGACGGCGCGATAGGAGCCATCCGGCTGAGTACCCCTGACACTGAGGCCAAGTTGTTCAACGGACTTACCCGAGCTTTTACCACACTGACCCTCACTGAATGAGAATGGATGAATACTGTATAAAAAGTTCAAAAAGAAAGATTAAATATAAATTTTGTTATCTTTGTGTGTAAAATATGTCTTTTATGCTTTCTTTTTAATAGAAAATATTATCTTTGCATACCAAAATTGACATATATAAGAAGAAAACAAAATGAGTAACGTTATAAAACCGATAGACTATCGCTCGCTGCTGGACCCTAAGCAGACCGAGCAAGGCATCAAGCTGATAAAGGACTTTTTTCAGCAGAATCTTTCCACCGAACTCCGTCTCCGTCGTGTCACGGCTCCCCTCTTTGTGCTCAAGGGACTGGGTATCAATGACGACTTGAATGGTGTGGAGCGGGCTGTGACCTTCCCTATCAAGGACTTGGATGACGCCAAGGCCGAAGTGGTCCATTCGCTGGCTAAGTGGAAGCGCCTGACGCTGGCGGAATACGACATAGAGCCAGGCTACGGCATCTATACCGACATGAACGCCATCCGTGCCGACGAGGAGCTGGACAATCTCCATTCGCTCTATGTGGACCAGTGGGACTGGGAGGCGGTCATCACCCGCGAGCAGCGCACTTTGGCTTATCTCAAAACCGTTGTGGAGCGTATCTATGCCGCCATCCGGCGCACGGAGTATCTCACCTGTGAGACCTATCCGCAAATCAAGCCTTTTCTGCCGGAGACCATCACCTTTGTGCATAGTGAGGACTTGCTCCAGATGTATCCCGACATGACACCCAAGGAGCGTGAGGACGCCATCTGCAAGAAGTATGGAGCCGTGTTTGTGATAGGCATCGGCGGCAAGCTGTCTGACGGCAAGAAGCATGACGGCCGTGCTCCCGACTATGACGACTGGTCCACAGTGGCAGAGAATGGGAAGCCAGGGCTCAACGGTGACATTCTGATATGGTATCCGGTGTTGGGCCGTTCGTTTGAGCTGTCGTCCATGGGTATCCGGGTAGACAAGGAGTCCTTGCTCCGTCAGTTGGCGCTGGAGCATCAGGAGGCGCGCGCGAAGCTCTACTTCCACAAGAAACTTCTGGCTGGCGAGCTGCCCCTGAGTATCGGTGGCGGTATCGGGCAGAGCCGTCTCTGCATGGTGTTGCTCCACAAAGGCCATATCGGAGAAATCCAGGCCAGCATCTGGCCTGAGGATATGCGCAAGGAGTGTAAGAGTCTTGGGATGACGTTGATTTAAACCTTTGAAAGATAGAAAGGTGAAAAAATAAAAGATGAGGCAGACGATGTGAGAATCACTCCATCCATGCCTCATCTTTTATTTTTTCACCTTTGTTTTTTTTCTATGCCAGTTCCAGTTCCATGAGTTGTCGGAGCTTTTCGAGGGCAGGATTTTTCTTGCTCATCTCCTCAAACTGTTCACGGCGAGTGAGAATCTTCACTTGTTCCTTCTGTTCAGCCAGCCGTACCGACAATTCGATGAAACTGTTGTGCAGATAGATTTTCAGCGTGGCTGCAATCTTGTTCTTGATTTCATTGACTTGGTCATACACCAGTTGGTTGTCGGCCAGTACCTCCACGTTCGGGAAATTCGTGATGTTAGGCTGCATATTCTTCATTCGTGCGGCCACACCGCTAAACTGCTGTGGCATACGGTTACACATCGACATCCATTGCAGTTCCAAGTCCTGTTGTGAGAACACCTCGTTCTCGTTGGCCTTGGGTTTGGCGTTGGGGTCATTGGCATCGAGCGATCCCGGTATGACCTGCATCTTTCTTGGTTTGGCCGCTTGGCGGAGGTTGCTCCATGAGTAGCCCAAGGCCTCCTTACCGTTTTTTAGCACCGGGCGATGGGCTTTGTCGTAAGTGGTGGCCGGCTGTGCGGGCGCCTTTGTCTCGTTGGTGGCAGTCTCGGTCGCAGCCGTTGCCGCAGTGGCGTGGGCATGGCGTTCGGCAAGATGAGTCCCGGCCGAGGCCACCTGTGGAGCCTTCGTTGCTGGCCGGTTTTGCCGAACAAGATTTCTAAACAGGGATTTCAGTCTTCGGGGCTGTCGCCCCGCGCCCGGCGTGTCGCTGTCGGCCGGCTGTGTGATTTGCGCTATCTCTATTAGCGTCAGCTCCACCAGCAGTCGCTTGTTGCTGCTCTGCCGGTAATTTACGTCACACTGGTTCATCAGCTTGAGTGCCTTATACAGAAACGGTATTGGACATTGCTGTGCCTGTGTCCGGTAGCGTTCGCGCATCTGTTCGCTCACCTCCAGCAGGGGCAGTGTGCTCTCGTCTTTGGCCATCAGCACATTGCGCACGTGCTTGGCCAAGCCCACGATGAGTTTTCCTCCGTCAAAGCCCTTGTTGATGACTCCGTTGAGCAACACCATGATGTCTGCCGCCTTGTTGGCCAGGCTCAGGTCGATGATGCGGAAATAATTATCGGCGTCCAGCACATTGAGATCCTCGATAACCTTCTTGTAAGTAATGTTTCCCTGACAGAAGCTGGTGGCCTGGTCAAAGATGGAGAGCGCGTCGCGCATACCTCCGTCGGCCTTTTCGGCAATCACGCTCAGGGCCTCGTCCTCATACTGTATACCCTCCTTCTCGGCCACTCGTTTCAGGTGGTTGACGGTGTCGGCCAGAGTCATCCGCTCGAAGTCGTAAATCTGGCAGCGAGAGAGGATGGTGGGCAGAATCTTGTGCTTTTCCGTAGTGGCCAGGATAAAGATGACGTGTGCGGGTGGCTCCTCGAGTGTTTTCAAAAATGCGTTGAAAGCCTGAGTGGAGAGCATGTGCACCTCGTCGATGATAAACACCTTGTAGCGTCCCATTTGGGGAGGGATGCGCGTCTGCTCCATGAGCGCCTTGATATGCTCTACCGAGTTGTTGCTGGCGGCGTCGAGCTCGAAGATATTCAGTGACCGTTGCTCGTTGAAGGCCTGGCAACTCTCACATTCGTTGCATGCCTCGCCGTCCGGGGTGGGGTGCAGGCAGTTGATGGCTTTGGCGAAGATGCGGGCACAGGTCGTCTTGCCCACGCCTCGGGGGCCGCAAAACAGGTAGGCATGGGCCAGCTTGCCGCTCTTCACGGCATTTTTCAGCGTCGTGGTCAGTGCTGTCTGTCCCACCACAGAGTCAAAGGTGGTGGGCCTGTACTTGCGTGCCGAAACTATATATTCTTCCATAGGGTTCGGTATTGTTGATGGTTCG
>CALGHW010000445.1 GCA_937916075.1 uncultured Prevotella sp. | reverse complement strand
TTGCCGCTGAACAGTTGCAGGCTTTGGTATATCGAGAAGCCGCCCATACGGTCGTCGTGCAGGTAAAGTGCCGTGCGCGGCGTGCCGCCCGGGTGATAGCCGTCGTTGATATGGTGGTGGCCGAAGTTATAGAATGTGCGCACGGCACCGCTTGTACGCCCATACTCGTTGGTGAGCGACACGGCAGCCATGCCACGCATGATCTTCATGTCATTGTCTATCATCGGGTTACTGGTCTCTCCCGGGTTCGACGACTCAAAGTAAGTCAGGTTCATGTCGGCCGACAGGTTCCAGTGGGGCGTGAGGTCATAACCTAATTTCACGAAGCCGCTCACCTGTTCAAATCCGGCGTTGGCGCGGTGACCGTCGGTACGTCCATAGTTAGCGCCGACCACGCTCGAAAATTTGTGCTTGCGCAAACGGTTCATGGCGGTAGCCTCAACAGTACCGTAGCTGCCGCCCTGCAGACTGACCTGGGTGGACGAACCGTCGGCTGGCGCCTGCCGGGTCACGATGTTCACCACGCCACCCATGGCATTGGAGCCATACATCATCGAGGCCGGTCCACGGAGCACCTCCACCCTGTCGGCAATCATCGTCTGGCAAGCGTCGGCAATAGGGTGACCGTAAAGTCCCGCATATTGCGGCAGCCCGTCGACGAGCACCAGCAAGTTGGCCGTTGACCCGATACCGCGCACCTTGATGCCACCGGCGGCTCCTGTACTCACGCCATAACCAAGCATGCCGCGCGAGGTGACAAATAGCCCGGGCACCTGTTCGGTGAGCGTGGGCAGGATGTTGTCACGATAGTTCTCACGCAGTGTCTGGCTGTTCACTACGGAGATAGTGACGGGCAAATGCCTCACATCGGTCTTGTAGCGTGTGCCAGTCACCACGACGTCGCCTATCCGCCGGGGCATTGTGTCTGTTTTTTCCGTTGCCATACAGTTTGCTGACGCAGCAAGCAAGAGGATGGAGAGTATGGTTTTCATCATTCTTTCGTTATGTTTTTATGAGTTTCACTTTACGATTGCAAAATTATAGCAAATTCATCAATTATGTGCTACCTTAAATACAGAATACATTATCTCTTTTACAGAATATCATATTTGGGATAAGTTAGGCGGCATCTCAACAATAATCCCATAGGTCTCAAATTTGCAATTCTTATCTTTGCAAATTTTGTATTGTCTTCGATTTGCACTAACTCTGGATAAGTTAGGCAGCATCTCAACAATAAAAACAAACACGTTTGTTTTGTATTGTCTTCGATTTGCACTAACTTTGCATCATAAACCATACAAAGAAAAAACATCACAAATATGCTCAACCTCGACGATTTCTATAAAGCGCGGTATGTGCTCAGCAAGATACTGAGACGCACCGACCTGGTACACGCTCCCAAACTCAACCCTGAGAGCGACATATACCTCAAACCCGAAAGTCTGCAAATCACAGGCTCGTTTAAAATCCGCGGCGCCTACTACAAGATATCCCAACTCACCGACGAGGAGAAGGCCAAAGGCGTAGTGGCCTGCTCGGCCGGCAACCATGCGCAGGGTGTGGCCCTGGGAGCCACGTCGCACGGCATCAAGTCGCTCATCTGTCTGCCCGAGGGGGCACCCATCTCCAAAGTGGAGGCCACCCGGCGCCTGGGAGCCGAGATTTGTCTGGTGCCCGGTGTGTATGACGACGCCTACCAGCGGGCCCTCCAGCTCCGCGATGAGCACGGATACACCTTTATCCATCCCTTCAACGACGAGCATGTCATCGCCGGCCAGGGCACCATCGGACTGGAACTGCTCGAACAGTTGCCCGACGTGGAAGCCGTCGTCGTGCCCATCGGTGGCGGTGGACTCATCAGCGGTGTGGCCTACGCCATGAAGAAGCTCAACCCCGCCATCAAGATATACGGTGTGCAGGCGGCAGGGGCACCCAGCATGTATGACAGCGTGCGCGACAAGAAGCCTGAGACGCTTGACCATGTGTCTACCGTGGCCGACGGCATCGCCGTGAAGACACCCGGCGACCTCACCTATGACATCTGCTCCCACTATGTCGACGAGATAGGACTGGTCACCGAAGATGAGATTTGCGCCGCCATCCTGCGCCTGATCGAGGAAGAGAAAATGGTGGCCGAGGGTGCTGGAGCGGTAAGCGTGGCGGCGGCCATGTTTAATAAGGTTCCGGTGAAGGGCAAGAAGACCATCTGCCTGGTGAGCGGCGGAAATATCGACGTGAACATCCTCAACCGGGTCATCAACCGCGGACTGGAGAAGGACGGCCGGCTCTGCCTGCTCACCATCGACCTGGACGACAAGCCCGGACAGCTCCTGGAGGTCAACAAGGTGATAGCCAGCTTAGGGGCCAACATCGTCAGTGTGGTACACGAGCGCACCACCTTCCGGGAGGATATCAACGCCTGTGAGCTACGGGTGAAGATGGAGACACGCAACATGGACCATGTAAACCAAATCAAGGAGCAGCTCCAGAAGAAGGGATTCACCCTTAAATAGAGAGCGGCAGACGCCATCGAATACAGTAACATACAAGATAAAGAAAAACGATATGACAATGAAAGCATTACATTCAGAGAAGGCCCCCAAGGCCTTAGGTCCCTACAGCCAGGCTATCGTGGCCGGCGGTTTCGTGTTTGCATCGGGCCAGGTGCCCATCGACCCCGCCACAGGCGAGTTTGTAGAGGGCGGCATCCAGGAGCAGACACGCCAGTCGCTCACCAATGTCACCCACGTGCTGGCCGAGGCCGGCATCGACCTCACCCATGTGGTGAAAACCACGGTATTCCTCTCCGACATGGCCAATTTCGCCGCCATGAACGAGGTGTATGCCACCTTCTTCACCGAGCCCTACCCTGCCCGCTCGGCTGTGGCCGTAAAGACCCTGCCCAAAGGCGCGCTGGTAGAGATTGAGGTGGTGGCCGCCCTGTAAGCCACACTGCGGCACAGCGGCTGGAGACAATGCGCTCCCGCCATGTGTCATGGCGGGAACAGAAAAAATCCTAACTGCATGAAAATATATGCAGTTAGGATTTTTTCTGCTAAGTCTGTCAATCAAAAATTCCATTTAAAATATCAGTCTGTCATCACAACGATAAAAATTTCTCTCAAATTCATCGTATATTCTCCACGATATCAACTTTTTATCGTATCTTTGCACCCACATCATTAGTAAAAGGATTGTATGAAAAAACTCTTTATCACTTTAGCGTCGCTTGCTGCAGCATTCTCAGCAAACGCACAACAGGTCTACACCACGGACTTCGCCACAGAGGACGAGTTTAATAAGTGGACTGTGATTGACGCCAATAACGACGGCATCACCTGGAAATATGATGCCGAAGGCTCGCAGTCGCATGTGTACTATAACTATTCACCGTCGAATGTCGCCGACGACTGGTTCATTTCACCAGAGATAACGCCCACCGCAACAGGAAAAGTGATGGTGCGCTACACCACATACGGCACATCGTATGGAGAGAAAATCGAGGCATATACCGGAACGGAACCTACCGTTGCCGGGATGACAACGCTGCAGAAGAAAAACGATGCCGTGAAAGCGGAACGCACGACAGACTATTTCTTCTACAACGCCACAGCCGGTGTGCCCTTCCGGGTGGGATTCCACACCACAAGCCCGGCCGACCAATGGAAATTCTATATGTGTGCCTTTGAGGTGAAGCAGGTGAACAAGGTGGTTGACATGAAGGTGGCAGAGGTTGTCAGCCCTGTCACTGGCGACAATCTCTCAAATGCCGAGACAGTGAAGGTGAAGGTCGTAAACGACGGAGCCGAAACGTCCGGTGCCTTCGAGGTAGCCTACCAGATTGACGGCAACACACCGGTGAAGGAGAAGGTGGAACAGCCGCTCGCAGCCGGAGAGTCCATGGAATATACCTTCCAGACAAAGGCCGACCTGTCTATCCCGCGCCACAAATACTCAATAAAGGCGTATGCCATTGAGCCGGACGACATCAACAACGACAACGACACGACAACAGTAACCGTGCGCCATAACGCACCGATGACACC
>CALGHW010000444.1 GCA_937916075.1 uncultured Prevotella sp. | reverse complement strand
GGCGAGGAACGCCGTTTCGACAACAAGAAAATCAGCATCCTATTAAACAATGGTGTGCCGATGGGCCTTCAGTTCTCCATCACCGCTATCGGCAGCATCATGCTCCAGAGCGCCAACAACGCCTTGGGCACGGTCTATGTGGCGGCCTTCACTGCCTCCATGCGCATCAAATATCTCTTTACCTGCGTGTTCGAGAACATCGGTGTGGCGATGGCCACTTATTGTGGCCAGAATCTGGGAGCCAAAAAGCTGGAGCGAGTATCGCAGGGCGTGAGAGCCGCCATCAAGATGATGATGGTGTATTTCGTCTTCACATTCCTGCTCATCTATCCTTTCGCTGACGAGATGATGATGCTCTTCGTGGACAAGGGCGAGGCCAATGTGGTGGCCTATGCCGCCCAGTTCATGCGCGTCGCCAACTACTTCTATCCGTGCCTGGGCTTGCTCACCATCCTGCGATACAGTATCCAGGGCTTGGGCTACAGCAACCTCTCGATGCTGAGCGGCGTGATGGAGATGATAGCCCGGTGCGGCGTGAGCCTGTGGCTGGTGCCGGCCTTAACTTGGACGGGTGTGTGTTACGGAGACCCGGTGGCGTGGGTGATGGCCGACCTATTTCTCATCCCGGCCTTCTGGTGGCTGTATAAACACCTGAGAAAGGAATGTGTGAATATCTCTTAGAATCAACACCCACAGGAAAAAGTGCCAACCACTATCAAGGATAGTCTGCACCTTTTTACGGTTTTACACACGGTAATTTTCAGGTTCGGAATATTTCTTGTAATTTTGCATGAAGAAAAACTTCGACAACGCAACTCATGAGCGCAAAAGAAAACAAAGAAGAGTTGCTGCAACTGATTCGCCAAAAGCGCCCCATGACGATGGGACAACAGTTGCGGCTCACCCTACAACTCAGCATGCCGGCCATCCTGGCCCAGCTTACCACCACCATCATGCAGTATATCGACGCCTCGATGGTGGGCAGCATGGGAGCCACGGCCTCGGCGGCCATCGGCCTGATAGAGTCCACCACATGGCTGCTGGGCAGCGTCTGCTCGGCCACAGCGGCCGGATTCTACGTCCAGGTGTCCCACCTGCTGGGAGCCGACAACAGCCGCGACGCCCGCGACGTGGTGCGGCAGGGCATCACGTCGGTGCTGGCGGTCAGCCTGGTCATCATGGCCCTGGCTCTGGCGGTCAGCCCATTTCTGCCCAGCTGGCTGGGCGGCAATGCTGACATCAACGGCATGGCCTCGGCCTATTTCGCCGTTTTTGCCTTGGGCATCCCCATCTTCCAGTTCAGCATGTTTGGCTCCGGCATGCTCCGCAGCAGCGGTAACATGATTGTGCCGAGCGTGATGAGCGTGGTCATGATGGCGCTCGACGTGGTGTTCAATTTCTTCTTGATTTTCCCCACCCGGACGGTCTGCCTGGCCGGACTTTGCCTCACATTGCCCGGAGCGGGCCTGTCAGTGACGGGAGCCGCCATCGGCACAGTGTCGGCCGAGCTGGTGGCCATGACTTTCACGATGTACTTCCTGTGCCGACGGTCTAAGGAACTGAACCTGAAGCAAGAACGCGGAAGCTTCCGCCCCACCCTACGCTATGTGAAAAACGCCTTCCGCATCGGCGCCCCGATGGGGCTGCAACAGGTCATCATGTGCAGCGCTTATGTGGCCATGACGCTGATTATCGCCCCGCTCGGCACATTTGCCATCGCCGCCAACTCCTTTGGTGTCATCATCGAGAGCCTCTGCTATATGCCAGGCTACGGCATCGCCGATGCGGCCACCACGCTGGTGGGACAGAGCCACGGCGCCGGACGGCACGACCTGATGAAGCGGTTTGCCTATATCTCCGTGGGGCTCGGCATGGGCGTAATGGCCCTGATGGGCGTGGTGATGTATGTCGGCGCTCCCTTTGCCATGAGCATGATGACCCCAGCCGAGGAGGTGAGGCAGCTGGGCGTGACGATACTGCGCATCGAAGCCTTCGCCGAGC
>CALGHW010000443.1 GCA_937916075.1 uncultured Prevotella sp. | reverse complement strand
GCTCAAAAATATGAGGCTCAAATCATACCAATTTATTTTTTCATCGTCACTTACCAAATAACTTGAAGTCGGGAAGAAGGAGCGGTGCGGACATCGCAACTGAAAACGCAACTTCAAAGACAGGCCAACAGCATGAAACATTTCAAGCTGTAAGGCTGAAGCCAAAAACGTTAAGAATATAAATATTTTTCACACTCATCCAAAGCTTCCTTCAGAGCCCTTGAAACGGCTGGAATGAGAAAGTTGCCTGATTACGAAGAGAAACTTGCCAACTTTCTCCCAGAAATCAGGCAACTTTCTCTTCGTAATCAGGCAACTTATTTTTCCCAGAAAAAGCGAGTGTAATAAAAAATAACATTAAGAGAAAGTGAGGCACACCACCAAGAAAACCTCCCAAGGAGCATTTTTATGACAATAAATAGGATGCGACTGCCTAATTTTTCGTAAATTTGCACCCACATTTTAATGGCTCTCATCGCCAAACACGACATATAATATCCATCATCATGAAGAGAAGCTTACTGTTCACCACCCTTCTTTGCGGTTCACTCTACCAGGCGGCCGCAGCGGACTATATCCACCAGCCATCACTGAGACTGACCCAAGACACCACCCTTTACCAGGCGTTCAGCCTGGAGGACAGGCTCGATCCAGCCACATCGGCCGAGCTGCTGATGACGGCAAGCCCGGAAGAGTCCACAGGCCCCACCCTGCCGGCACCCGAGCCCAACAAGATGGCCACCCAGGTCAACGTGCGCCCCTACCGGTTTAAGGACGACATGACCTATGTGGGCGTGCCCCTGTTTGTGGCCGGCATCATCGCCAAAAGCGAGAAGGCAAGCTTCCGGCAGAACACCCAAGACCAGCTACACACCCGGACCCGGCTGCTCACCAACTTCCACAGCGAGATAGACAACTACACCCAGTTTGCCCCCGCCGTGCTGGCCGCAGGCCTCAACTTCTCCGGTGTAGAGGGACGCAGCGACACCTGGCGCTTCCTGGCCAGCTCGGCCCTCTCGTATGGCATCATGGCCGCCATCGTCAACCCCATCAAATACACCGCCAAGGAGATGCGCCCCGACGGCAGTACCCGCAACTCCTGGCCTTCAGGCCATACGGCCACGGCCTTCGTCAGCGCCACCATCCTGCACAAGGAGTACGGACTGACCCGCAGCCCCTGGTATTCCGTGGCCGGCTATACCTTGGCCACCGCCACCGGCGTGATGCGCGTGCTCAACAACCGCCACTGGGTGAGCGACGTGCTGAGCGGTGCCGGCATCGGCATATTCTCCACCGAGCTGGCCTACGGCCTGAGCGACCTCATCTTCAAGGGCAACCACCTGAGACGGGGCGACCTGTCGGCCACGGCCAGCATCATCGACCACCCTTCCTTCTTCAGCATCTCGATGGGCATGGGACTGGGCAGCAAGCACATGACCTTCAACGGCGACGACCTCAAAATGGACTATGACGACGAAACGGACACCTACCGGGACATTCACCTGAAGTTTGCCACCTCCACCGTCGTAGGAGCCGAGGGTGCCTACTTCTTCAACAAGTATGTGGGCGTGGGCGGCCGCCTCCGGGTAAAGAGCACCCCTGTCAAGGGATGGGACATGGTGGCCTCCAAGCGCGGCGCCGAAATGGCCGAAACACTCAAGAGCGCCAGCGGCAGCGAGATAAGCAAGTGGCTCAATGACTATTCCGTGAGCATCGAGTCGGACCATATCACCGAGCTGGCCGCCGACCTGGGCGTGTACTTCAACCTGCCCCTGTCACCCCGCTGGGCCTTGGGAACCAAGCTGCTGGCGGGACGGAGCATCATCCAGGAACTGGACATCGACGGCCACGCCAGCGGAACGGCTCTGAAGGATATGTGGATAGAACAAGACCCCGCCACCTCCGAATACCAAATAAAGTTCGACTTCGGAGACCCCTACGACGTGACCTGGAACTATCTCACCGTGGGAGGCAGCAACACCTTCAAGTATGGCACGGGCCTGTCAGTCACTTACGCCTACAAGTCCAACTTCTCGTTCAAGGCCTTTGTGGACTACGACTTCACCCGCAAGCACTACACCATGACCTACAACGAGACAGATTTCGCCAAGGCGGCCTACCCCTCCGAGTATGAACATTCGCCCGAATATTACCAGGCCACATCAAGCACCATCAAGAAATCCATGCACAGCTTCGTGCTGGGCGGTGCCTTCTGCGTGTCGTTCTAAATATACACCTATATATAATACACATCATTCCCCACGCATATCCACATGACATTCCCCTCACTCAAAAACATCATCGCGACCTGCGCAACCATCCTCCTGACCACGGCCTGCGGCGGCAACAAGGCCCCCAAAACAGCCACGGACATCCTGGAGCAGGCCCGGCAAGAATATGCCGACAAGCAATATGACAAGGCTCTGCACTCCATCGACTCGCTGCGCAAAACCTTTCCACAGGACATCGAGGCCCGAAAGGCGGCCCTGAAGCTCTACCAGGACATCTCGCTGACCCAGGCCCAGGAAGACCTGGCCAACACCGACCAGCGACTGCAGCAGGCCAAGGCCGAGTATGACAACATGAAGGCCAAGGCCGACCAGGACAGAGACGCCCTCCGGGCCACCTCCGAACAGTTGCAGGCCGTCACCCTGAAGAAGATGGAGCTCGACTCGCTCCAAGTGCGCTTCGACGTGCAATGTGCAAAAATCAAGTATATCCATAAAAAACAGAAAGAATAGGAACACCAGCCTTACCCCCTATGCCACTGTCGCCAAATACAAAAAGGAAGCGATTCTCTTTGTTTTTTGTGTGATTTACAGTAACTTTGCACCGCATATCATATCCCAATGGCAGAAAAAGAAACAACCACCGACCAGCAGTTTGAACAGGTCATGCAGGAATGTAGGACGCTGTTTGAGAAAAAACTGCACGACTACAAGGCATCCTGGCGCATCCTGCGCCCGTCGTCGCTCACCGACCAGCTCTTCATCAAGGCCAAACGCATACGCAGCCTGGAAATCAAAAAGCAGTCGCTCGTGGGCGAGGGCATACGCCCGGAGTTTATCGCCCTCATCAATTATGGCATCATCGGCCTGATACAGCTGGAAAAGGGCTTTGCCGACACCGTGGACATGGACAACGACGAGGCTCTGGCCCGCTACGACCATTACGCCAAAGAGTCGCTCGAACTGATGAAACGCAAGAACCATGACTACAACGAGGCATGGCGCGACATGCGCGTTAGCAGCTACACCGACTTCATCCTCACCAAGATAGAGCGCGTCAAGGAGATAGAAAACTTAGGGGGCAACACCCTTGTGAGCGAAGGCATCGGGTCCAACTATATGGACATCATCAACTATGCCGTATTCGGAGTCATCAAGCTCAGCGAACGGTAAAGGAAATATATGGTCAAGACATTAAAAGACGCCGGCGTCAACCTCTGCCGACTACTGGTGGCACTGACATTCATCCTGTCGGGATTCGTCAAGGCCGTCGACCCGATAGGCACGCAATACAAGATAACCGACTACCTGGAGGCCATGCACCTGGCACAGTATGTGCCCGACTTCATGACCCTGACGGCATCGGTCATCCTGTCGGCCATGGAGTTCGGACTGGGCGTGTGCCTGCTGTTCGCCATCCGCCGCCATCTCATCACCCGGCTGCTGTTGCTGCTGATGGCCATCCTCACGCCCGTCACGCTGTGGCTGGCCCTGGCCAACCCGATAGCCGACTGCGGATGCTTCGGCGACGCCGTCAAGCTCACCAACTGGCAAACCTTCTGGAAAAACGTGGTCCTCACGGGGGCCGTGTGGGTGGTGTTCCGCCATCCGCTGTCGATGGGACGCTTCGTGAGCCGGTCCAACCAGTGGATCGTCACCAACTATACAGCCCTGTTTATCCTGGCCGTATCAGGCTACAGCCTCTACGCCCTGCCCCAATTCGACTTCCGTCCCTACCACATCGGAGCCGACATCCGCAAGGGGATGGAAATACCCGACGGCGCGCCACAGCCCCAGTTTGAGACCACCTTTATCATGGAGAAAAACGGGCAGCGCAAGGAGTTTACCGTAGACAACTATCCCGACTCCACCTGGACCTACATAGACAGCAAGACCCGGCAGACGGCCGAAGGCTACACACCGCCGATACACGACTTCTCCATCACACGAACCGACAACGGCGAGGACATCACAGACTCCGTGCTCAACAACCCGGGCTACACCTTCCTGCTGGTATCGCCCTACCTGGAACAGGCCGACGACAGCCGGCTCGACCTCATCAACCAAGTGTACGACTACGCCGAGACCAACCATTACCCCTTCTACTGTCTGACCGCCAGCGGCGACAAGGCAATAGAGCGGTGGCAAGACACCACCGGAGCCGAATACCCCTTCTGCACCACCGACGGCACAACGCTCGAAACCATCATACGCAGCAACCCCGGCCTGGTGCTCATCAAAAACGGCAAGGTAATCCGGAAATGGAGCCACAACCTGTTGCCCGACGAGGCCGCGCTCAACGGACGGCTGGAGCATATTGAGGCAGGACGGCTGCCCTCCGACACCATACCGGAGAAAATTCTGGTCATCCTCCTGTGGTATGTGCTGCCGCTCACCGTCCTCACCATCGCCGACCGGACATGGCAGTGGACCCAATGGCTCAAAAAGAAAGAACAATCTAACAAGATATATCAACTTTTTAAAACTAAAAGAAAAATGAGAAAGAAAATTGTAGCAGGTAACTGGAAGATGAACATGAACCTGCAGGACGGTGTGGCTCTCGCCAAGGAAATCAACGAGGCTCTGGTAGCTGACAAGCCCAACTGTGGCGTCATCATCTGCACTCCTTTTATCCACCTGGCTTCTGTAGCCCAGGTACTGGACGCTTCTGTAGTAGGCCTCGGTGCCGAGAACTGCGCTGACAAGGAGAAGGGTGCCTACACAGGCGAGGTGTCTGCCGAGATGGTGAAGAGCACAGGTGCACAGTATGTTATCCTGGGCCACTCTGAGCGTCGCCAGTACTACGGCGAGACGGCCGAGATCCTGAAGGAGAAGGTACAGCTGGCCCTGAAGAACGGCCTGAAGGTTATCTTCTGCTGCGGCGAGACACTGGAGGAGCGCGAGGCCAACAAGCAGAACGAGGTGGTAAAGGCTGAGCTCGACGGCTCTGTATTCAACCTGAGCGCTGACGAGTGGAAGAACATCATCCTCGCCTACGAGCCCATCTGGGCCATCGGTACCGGCAAGACCGCCACTTCCGACCAGGCTGAGGAGATGCTGGCTTACATCCGCTCTATCGTGGCAGAGAAGTACGGCAACGAGGCCGCTGAGGACACAACCATCCTCTATGGCGGCAGCTGCAAGGCCAGCAACGCTCCTGAGCTCTTCTCTAAGCCCAACATCGACGGTGGCCTGATTGGCGGTGCCTCTCTGAAGGCTGCCGACTTCAAGGGTATCATTGACGCCTGGAAGAAGTAATCAGGGACTCTCCCTATTACACTCATTCAAGAAGCAGAGGAGGACCTGCCGACAAGACAGGTCCTCCCCGCTTCTCTCTTTCTAAATCATCCACAAAAGAAGAAAAAAGACCATGAAGCAATTCGTCGCAATCTTGCTACTGACCGTCTGCGCCTCGCTCAACTGCAGCGCACAGACTTTTCTTGACCGTCTGCAGCGGCAACAGAAAAACCAGGGAAAGGTGACTGTGACCCAAAGTGCAGCCATAGACGAATTGGTCAACAGCAGTGCCGGAACGGCACCGACCAACACTCCGGCCCGACCGGCCACTCCGGCCACGACACCCAGCCATCCGGCCACGACACACACCAGTGCCACCCCCACAGGCACACACCCGGACAGCCGGAAGCATACCGCCGACAACAACAAGAAACAGGAGCATGGCGAGAAGGCCACCCCCCATGCCAAACCTGAGACAAAACCCGAAGCCCACAAAAAACAGGAGGACAAGACTCCGGAACCGGAGACGCTCACTGTGGATATGCGCAAGAAGGTAATGGCCAACAGCTATAAAGTCACGGGATACCGCGTGCAAGCCTTTGCCGGAGGCAACACAAGGGCCGACAGGCAAAAGGCCGAACAGGCCCGCAACAACATCAAAAGGAATTTTCCCGACGAACCGGTCTACGTACACTTCTACTCCCCCCGGTGGATATGCCGCGTGGGCAACTACAGATCGTATGAGGAAGCCCACCGCATGCTGGTGGAAATCCGCAAGTTAGGGTACAGAGGAGCCTCTATCGTAAAGGGAAAAATCAGCGTACAATATTAAGGTGGAATCCATCAAACACCACCGGAAACAAATAAAAGACATGAATCCAGAACCAGAATACCGCGAAGGCCTCGAACAACTGGCCGACCACTATAAAGAAATCATCAACCTGCTGGGTGAGGACACCAGGCGCGAAGGTCTGCAGAAGACCCCCATGCGGGTGGCCAAGGCCATGCAGGTGCTCACCAGGGGCTATACCATGGACGCCCACAAGGTGCTCACCGACGCCCTGTTTAAAGAGGACTACAACCAGATGGTCATCGTAAAGGACATCGACTTCTTCTCGCTCTGCGAACACCACATGTTGCCTTTCTACGGCAAAGTGCACGTGGCTTATATCCCCAACGGCTATATCACCGGACTGAGCAAGATTGCCCGCGTGGTGGACATCTTCTCCCACCGCCTGCAGGTGCAGGAGCGCATGACGCTGCAAATCAAGGAGTGTATCGAGCAGACGCTCCACCCGCTTGGCGTCATGGTGGTGGTGGAGGCCAAGCACATGTGTATGCAGATGAGAGGCGTGGAGAAACAAAACTCCATCACCACGACCAGCGACTTCAGCGGAGCCTTCAACCAGGCCAAGACACGCCAGGAATTCATGAACCTCATCAACCGGGACCGAAGAATCCTGTAAGCCCCAAAAGCCAGGGCCAAAGGCATGGCAATCCTTGAGGGAAAAACAAACCGGGTGTGCCGAAAAGAGAACCTTTTCGGCACACCCGGTTTTTATGTGACAGTGAGAAAAGCAGCCTGATTACCGCTTCTCCTTGAAGAAGTCTTTCATCAGCTGGGCACACTCCTCCTCCAGCACACCGCCCCGCACCACCGCCTTGGGATGCATCGCCCGCGGGGCATACTCCTGGTAGCCACGCTTCACGTCGGGTGCGCCATAGACAATACGGGGTATCTGAGCCCACCCCACTGCACCGGCACACATGACGCAAGGCTCCACCGTGACATAGAGCGTGCAACCGGTGAGGTATTTGCCGCCCAACAGGTTGGCCGCCGACGTGATGGCCTGCATCTCTGCATGGGCCGTCACGTCGCAAAGCGTCTCCGTCAGATTATGCGCCCGGGCTATCACCCGTCCCTGGCACACGACGACAGCCCCAATAGGTATCTCACCTTGTGCAAGGGCCTCCCGGGCCTCGTCCAAAGCCTTCCGCATATACTGCTCGTCTTGTTTCTGTTGTTCTTCGCTTGTCATTGTTGGATAATTTTCACGCCACGGCATTTCCGCAGCTTGTTTTTTGCAAAGTTAGTGCAAATCGAGAGGAATACAAAACAAACTTGTTTGTTTTTATGACCGAGTGCAGCCTAAATTATATAAAGTTAGGCATTTCCGTTCTTTCCCACAAAAAAACGAGCTTTTCTTTTGACATACAAGATAAAAGCACTATTTTTGCATAAACATTAAACAAAATTCTTGGCGATGGCAGCACACAATGATTTAGGACGGTGGGGCGAAGAGATGGCCGCCCAATACCTGGAACACAAAGGCTATACTGTCGTGGAGCGCAACTGGAAGTGGGGACACCGCGACCTGGACATCGTGGCCATAGACGCTGGCTGCCTGGTGGTCGTAGAGGTGAAGACTCGGCGCAACCAGGCGTTCATGGCTCCCGAAAAGGCCGTTGACCGACGGAAAATCCAGTCGCTCTGCATAGCCGCCAACGCCTTTGTCAAACTCCGGCGCATGGGCATGCCCCTCCGGTTTGACATCATCACCGTCACTGGCACCAGCACCGACGACTGCGAGATTGACCACATCCAGGAGGCATTCACCCCCTTGGCTTTTTGACCTGCTCATACATGATGGAAGATATCATACGGATACATTTGGAACAAACCGACTCCACCAACCGATACCTACACGCCTACCATGGCGAAGAGGGACGACTGATGACCGTCGTCACCGCCGACTACCAGACGGCCGGACGCGGACAAGGCACCAACCGCTGGGAGAGTGAAGCGGGACAAAACCTGACCTTCAGCGTCAAGACCCGCCCACAAGGCGTGCCACCACTCCGCCAGTTTATCATGCTCGAGGCCGGCTCGATGGCCCTCAAGGCCGCCCTTGCGCCCTATACGGACGACATCCTGGTGAAATGGCCCAACGACATCTACTGGCATGACCGCAAGCTGAGCGGCACGCTGTCGGAATGTGCCGTCAGCGGCCAGGCCATCAGGAGCTGCATCCTGGGCACGGGCCTCAACGTCAACCAGCGACGCTTTGTCAGCGACGCCCCCAACCCCGTGTCGCTCTTTCAGATAACAGGCCACCCCATCGACCGCGAGCAGCTGCTGCAAGACATTCTCCGCCACATGGCACACTATCTGGCACTGGTCGACGACGGACAATATGCCACCATCGACCGCGAATACCACGAGGCACTCTACCGCATCGGCGAATGGCACCGCTATGCCGACAGTGGAGGCGAATACGATGGACGGATAGACGGCATCACCCCCCAGGGCCGTCTATGCGTCACCGACCGGCAAGGGCACACCAAGGAATATGCCTTCAAAGAAGTGAAATTCATCATTTAAATAAAGAAAACGAAATATCAAGATTATGGCAAAGTACAAGAGAATCTTATTGAAGCTGAGCGGCGAGAGCCTCATGGGCAAGCAGAGCTTCGGCATCGACCCCGAACGGCTGGGCGACTACGCCCGCCAAATCAAGGAAGTAAGCGAAATGGGCGTCCAGATAGGCATCGTCATCGGTGGCGGCAACATCTTCCGCGGACTGAGCGGCGCCTCCAAGGGATTCGACCGCGTGAAAGGCGACCAGATGGGTATGTGCGCCACAGTCATCAACTCGCTCGCACTAAGCTCAGCCTTAGGAGCCATCGGTGTGAAGACCAAGGTGCTCACAGCCATCCGCATGGAACCCATCGGCGAGTTCTACTCCAAGTGGAAAGCCATCGAGGCCATGGAGGCCGGCTATGTGTGCATCTTCTCAGCCGGCACCGGCAGCCCCTACTTCACCACCGACACCGGATCGTCACTGCGCGGCATCGAGATTGAGGCCGACGTGATGCTCAAGGGCACCCGCGTGGACGGCATCTACACGGCCGACCCAGAAAAGGACCCCACAGCCACCAAGTTCAGCGAGATCACCTACGACGAGATTTACACCCGCGGTCTGAAGGTGATGGACCTCACAGCCACCACCATGTGCAAGGAGAACAACCTGCCCATCTACGTGTTCAACATGGACATCGTGGGCAACCTGAAAAAAGTGATGGACGGCGAGCCTATCGGCACCTTGGTACATAACTAAAAGTTTACCAACTATTTGGTCAATCGGAGTGAAAATAGTAATTTTGCATCCACAAAATTGATAGACACATATTTTTATATTATACAACTATGGCAAAGAAAGCATTACTTATGATTCTTGACGGCTGGGGCATCGGAAAGCACGGCGCCGGCGACGTAATCTTCAACACACCCACCCCTTATCTCGACTATCTGACGGCTGTCAGCCCTCACTCACAGTTGCTCACTTGCGGTGAAGACGTGGGCCTGCCCGAAGGACAGATGGGCAACTCTGAGGTGGGCCACCTCAATATCGGTGCCGGACGCATCGTATACCAGGACCTGGTGAAGATTAACCGCGCTTGCAAGGACGGCTCTATCCTGAAGAACCAGGAAGTAGTCAACGCATTCTCCTACGCCCAGAAGACAGGCAAGAAGCTGCACCTGATGGGGCTCACCTCTACCGGCGGCGTTCACTCTTCGCTCAACCACCTCTTCAAGTTTATTGAAATCTCCAAGGAGTATGGTCTGAAGAACACTTACGTACATTGCTTCATGGACGGACGTGACACCGACCCGAAGAGCGGCGAGGGCTTCATCCGTGAGCTGACTGAGGTCTGCGAGAAGAACGACGCCCACATCGCAAGCATCGTGGGCCGCTTCTATGCCATGGACCGCGACAAGCGCTGGAACCGCGTGAAGGAAGCTTACGACCTGCTCGTGGAAGGCAAGGGCAAGCAGAGCGACGACATGGTAAAGGCCATGCAGGAGAGCTATGCCGAAGACGTGACTGACGAGTTTATCAAGCCTATTGTCAACGCTACCGTTGACGGCACCATCCAGGAGGGCGACGTGGTGATTTTCATCAACTACCGCAACGACCGCGCCAAGGAGCTCACACAGGTGCTCACACAGCAGGACATGCCCGAGGAAGGCATGCACACCATCAAGGACCTGCAGTACTACTGCATGACTCCCTATGACGCCTCGTTCAAGGGCGTGCATATCCTCTTCCCCAAGGAGAACGTGCAGGACACACTGGGCGAATACCTGAGCAAGCATGGCAAGCGCCAGCTCCACACGGCCGAGACCGAGAAGTACGCCCACGTCACCTTCTTCTTCAACGGCGGACGCGAGGCTCCCTACGAGGGCGAGGACCGCATCCTGGTGCCCTCACC
>CALGHW010000442.1 GCA_937916075.1 uncultured Prevotella sp. | reverse complement strand
CATGTCGATGACCTCATAATTGTTGCAAGCCATCACCACACCCACGATGTTCTTGCCAATGTCGTGCACGTCGCCCTTTACCGTGGCCAGTAGCACCTTGCCGGCCTTGGCGCTGCCCTCGGACTTCTCCGCTTCAATATAGGGCTGGAGGATGGCCACGGCTTGCTTCATGGTGCGGGCCGTCTTGACCACCTGCGGCAAAAACATTTTGCCGCTGCCAAAGAGCTCACCCACGGTATTCATGCCGGCCATGAGGGGGCCCTCGATAATCTGGACGGCCTTGGGATATTTTTTGAGCGCCTCATCAAGGTCGGTCTGGAGGTAGTCGCCCACGCCTTTCACCAAGGCCTGGGCCAGGCGTTCGTCTACACTCCCGTTTCGCCATTCGGGAATGGCAGCCTGCGGAGCCTTTCCGCCTGCCTGTGACAGTTTGGCAGCATCGGCCCGGGCCTTGATGTCATTGGCAAGGTCGATGAGCCGTTCTGCGGCGTCGGGCCTGCGGTTGAGCACCACGTCTTCTATCACCTGCAGCTCTTCCTCGGGGATGTCGCTATATACCACCTTGGTGGCCGGATTGACGATGCCGAAGTCCATCCCCTGCGCTATGGCATGATAAAGGAATACAGCGTGCATGGCCTCACGGATATAATTGTTGCCACGGAAAGAGAACGACAGGTTGCTCACACCGCCACTCACATGGGCACCCGGCAGATGGGTCTTGATCCAGGCCGTGGCGCGGATAAAGTCTACGGCATAATTGTCGTGCTCCTCCATGCCTGTGGCGATGGCAAGCACATTGGGGTCGAAAATGATATCAAGGGGGTTCATGCCCACTTGCTCCGTCAATATCTTGTAAGCACGGGCGGCTATCTCGATACGGCGCTCATAGGTGGTGGCCTGGCCTTGCTCGTCGAAGCACATCACCACCACTGCGGCACCATAGCGCATCACGTCGCGGGCATGGGCAACAAAGGTAGCCTCACCTTCCTTCAAGGAGATGGAGTTGACAATGCTCTTGCCCTGCACACACTTCAAGCCGGCCACAATGACATCCCACTTGGAAGAGTCTATCATGACCGGTACCTTGGCGATATCAGGTTCGGCGGCTATGCGGTTGAGGAAATTGACCATCTCGGCCTTGGCGTCCAACAGGCCGTCGTCCATGTTGACATCAATCACAAGGGCTCCATCGGCCACCTGCTTACGGGCGATACCGACGGCCTCATCATAACTTTTCTCCTTGATGAGACGGAGGAACTTGCGCGAGCCGGCCACATTACAACGCTCGCCCACATTGACAAAACGCACCTCGGGCGTGACATCGAGCAAGTCGAGGCCGCTGAGCCACATCGTGGCTGGACGGGGACGCGGCTGGTGTGGGAGCTTGCCGGCTACCAGCGGAATGTATTTCTCGATAAACTTCTCGGTTGTTCCGCAACAACCACCGATGATGTTGACCAACCCCTCATCGATAAACTCGGCTATCTGCGGAGCCATGGTGTCGGGAGTCTCGTCATACAGGCCAAGACTGTTGGGCAGACCGGCATTGGGATAGGCACTAATATAATAAGGTGCATGCTGGGCAAGCTGGCGCAGATAGGTCTTCATCTGGCTTGCGCCAAACGAGCAGTTGAGTCCCACAGAGAAAATGGGATAAGTGCTCATACTGGCAAGGAAGGCTTCGAGTGTCTGTCCGCTAAGGGTGCGTCCGGCCAGGTCGCTCACCGTGGCAGACAGCATGATGGGCAGGTCTTTGCCCCGCTGGCGCATCACGCTCATGGCCGCATCAACAGCCGCCTTGGCGTTGAGCGTGTCGAAGACCGTCTCTATCAACAAGGCGTCTACCCCACCCTCCACGAGGGCATCCATCTGCTCACAATAAGCGTCATAAAGCGCATCGTAAGTAAGCTCGCGGGCAGACGGGTCGCTCAGGTCTTGTTGGTAGGGCCTCCCGAACCGGCCACAAAGCGCGGCTTGTCGGGCGTGGAAAAAGCGTCTGCCATCCGACGGGCTATGCGCGCGCCCTCCAAAGCCATCTCCCGACTATAGTCGGCCAGGTGATAATCGGCCTCAGATATGCGTTGGCTACTGAAAGTGTTGGTTGTGATGATGTCTGCTCCCACAGCAAGATACTTGCGGTGGATGTCTTCTATCACATCAGGACGGGTGATGCAGAGCACGTCATTATTGCCCTTGATCATGCCCTCTATATCGGTAAAGCGGTCGCCACGGAAATCAGCTTCAGTCAGTCCATACTGCTGAATCATCGTTCCCATGGCTCCGTCGAGCACCAGGATGCGCTCTTTTACTGCTTCTCTTAGCGTCATTCTATGTTTGGGGTTGGTTGTCTGGTTATGTTTTCTGGTGGGTCTATCAATTAGCTTTGCCATATTTTGAGACTTTCTTTGTGGTCATAGCGTCAGCGGATGAGATAGCATAGCGGACTAT
>CALGHW010000441.1 GCA_937916075.1 uncultured Prevotella sp. | reverse complement strand
CTGAATGATAACTTTCTCACTCAAATCGTACCAAGTTATTTTTTTAGCGTCACTAAGTAACGTTTAAAATAACTTTTGGACATATTTAAAAAGGAGCGGCTTGGGCTTCTTTGAAATATGAAGAACGAAGATTTCCATCATTCATCCAGGAGAAATCTTCGTTCTTCTTTTTTATCCATGTCTTGGGGACATCCCTATTCGGAGCTTGAAAGTTTGAGCTAAGTAATGTTCTGACAATTTCTGCGCAAGCTGTTTTTTGAACATTACTAAAACGAGTAAGAGAAGCCCAGCGAACTGTATTCCTTAAACTGGAAATAGTTCCACGTCTCATCGCGCTTGGTAGAGTCGTCAAACCTCGGATAGAGGAAAATGTTGGCGCTGATATACTTGCTCACTTGGAGCGAGATGGTGTTCTCCCATTCTATTTCCATCCTGTGGTAAGTCGTGTAGGCATACAGGCGTGTCTTCCATTGTATCTGGTTGATAATCTGCCACGTGAGGTTGCATGTCAGCTGTGAACCGAAATCTTCCAGGGTGTGGTGGTCACCGATGATGCCATAGCGCTTGGCCAGGTTCTTGCGGTCCACGTAGCGGAAGTTGAACGAGAGAAACGACAGGTTGACCGAACCTTTCAGCCGGTTGTTCCTCGTGGCCACCGTATAGTCCATACCCAGACCGAGGTTGAGGTTGAATGGTGACATGAAGTCGGAGTACACATTTTTGTCGTTGCTCTTCAGTCCCTGTGTAAACTGGGTGTAGGCCAGGAGCTGGAGCGTGTAGTACCATCGGTTGTGGGCCTGCAGACCCACCTTGCCGGTGTATCTGATCATGTCGTTGTTGGTCTTGAACTTATGGATGGTGTCACCCTTGGAGGTCTGGAATCCCAGTTTCAGCTCCAGCTTGTTTTCCCATTTAAACCGGCTCTTGTTGTTGTAGTTGGCGTTGAGCGTCACGTTGCCCACCATCGAGTAGTTGCTCTCGCCCCCCTTATACCAGTTGGTCGACACATAGTTTTGCAGCAGTTGCAGGTAGCCGTCGCCGTTGAAGGTCCAGAAGTTGGGGCGTCTGACCACCAGTCCCGACGGAGCGAAGAGGTAATCGTCCTCCGGCATGGGTTCCACCTGCTTGGACAGTTCCATCCGTTGCCTGACAGGACGGTCTATCTCCTCGCGCAGGGTTCCCGCCTTTGCCAGCTGGTTGTCGCTGTTTTTCACCAGGAAGGGCCGGTTCATATAGATATGCATCAGCGCCTCGTCCACGGCGGCTGCGGTCTGGTCTGTTGTGTCCTTGGCCACGCCAAACGCCTTGTCGGCCGTGGAGTGGTAGAAGGTGGTGGGCACGAAGAGCTTGTAGAAGCGTCCGTCGGCCTCCTGTAGTTTCATCTTTGAGGTGTCTATTCGTGCTCGCAACAGGGTGAGCGAGTCCGTGTAGGCCCGCACTACGGCGGTGGTGTCTTTTGCCGTATGGGTGCGTTTTGGGTGTCGTTGTGTCCATGCCGGTGTGGAGAGGAGCAGGGCCACGGCGAGTAGTGATAGATAGCTTGCCTTCATGATGGTATGGGTTGGGGTGATGGCGGTGTTATCGTCCGCACTTGCCGGTCTCCCGGAGTTCGCCGGCGGTTATGCAGCCGGCGTTTTCCCGGCTGAAGGCCATGTTGATTTCCGTCAGTTCTTTTCTGCCGTAGATATAGTCGTCGTACATGTCTTCCATGTCGATGCCTTCACACTCTCCGTCTCCGAAGTCGAGCGACGACCTGACGATGTCGATTCTTTCCGAAATAGTGGTGTCCTTGATCAGTATACTTTTCATTGTCTGAATAAAAAAAATAGGTGTGAACATTTGTTTACGGGTGCAAATGTACAACAAAAAAAGGGGATGTCAAAACCTTAGTGGCATAAAAAAATCGGCTCATCTGCAAAAGCGTGTAAAGAGAGAGTCGCCTGATGTTGTACAAGTTTGGTGCTTTCCGTTCCGCATATGTCATAAAAAAGTGAAAAATCTTATCGTCGTATTCATATTTTATATAATTTTGCCGTCAGAATAATATTAAAGTCATTGATTATGGAAACAGAGAGAAAGATTGCAGGAAAACTTCCTTCAGAATGTACTACGATTATTGTAGGCGAACAGCAGAGCGCCGACGGAGCGAGATACCTGTGCCGTTCGAGTGATTTCGATGCGATGCTCGCCGTCAATGTGGAGAGACACCAGAATACGGACAATGGCCCGGAGGAGTTTGTCGCCTTCGACAGCAAGTTTCGCTGTCCGCTGCCTAAGAAAGCCCTCGGATATACCGGCTTGCCGGAGTATAACCATCCGGGAGAGTGGGGAAGTGCGGGATATAACACGGCAGGCGTGGGCATGAGTTCCACAGAAACCATATTCAGCAGCGAGAAGGCATTGAAGGCTGACCCCTATGTGGCAGACGGACTCGCCGAGAACTGCACATACAATATTGTCCTGCCGTATGTACACACAGCCCGCGAGGGAGTGGAGCGCCTTGGCGCACTGATAGAGAAATACGGTTCGGCGGAGGGTTTCGGCATCGGTTTCATCGACGCCAAGGAGACATGGTATCTGGAGAATGCCGGTGGACACCGGTGGCTGGCGTGTCGTATGCCAAAGGACAAATACTTCGTTACTGGCAACCAGAGCCGTTACCGCAAGTATGACCCTGCCGACAAGGAGAATTTCCTGGCTGCTGCCGACCTTATAGAATTTGCCCAGGCCAACGGACTGTATGACCCTGCCGATGGAGCGTTCGACTTCCACGAGGCTTATTCGAGAGACGAAGAACAGGACACCACCTACAACTATCCACGCGTGTGGGGACTGCAGAAGATGTTCTCGCCGGCTATCCGGAATGATGTAACGAAAAACACGTTCCCCGTATATGCAGAGGCGGAAAAGAAGATCAGTCTGCAAGACTTGCGTACAGCGTTCCGCTTCCATTACGACGATACTGACCACGACCCTTATCTCCATTCCAACGGCAAGGAGCCATACCGCCCGGTGAGCATCTTCCGCACCACGCAGACGCACATCCTGCAAGTGCGCCCCAGGTTGCCGCAAGCTATTGGTGAGGTGGCATACGTGGCGTTTGGCATGGCAGACCTCAGTGTGTTCGTCCCATTCTATCAGGGTGCGACGGAAGTGCACGAGACTTATGCCAGGCGCGCCGGCGGCGAGTGTGATGACTATTCTGCCTATTGGACATTCCGCAAGATTGCCACTCTTGGCATGACTGACTACAACTTCTTCGCTCCGATTATCAAGAAGGCATACGCTGAATTGGAAAAGGAGTTTGACGAGACACAACGGAATATCGAGAAGGAATATCTCGCCACCTACAAGAATGCCCCGGAGGATGCCGTTGAGGCACTCACCGCTGCTGGTATAGCCATGCAGAAGCGTGCCTATGATTTCAGCAAGGAATTGCTCAACACGCTATTTACACATCTTGCGAAGAAGGTACAGGAGGAATACCTGTTTCATGGGGCGTGACCATTCCTTTGGGCAGGAATATTCTAATAAATTAATTTTGAACACATACTTAATGGCAATTTTGGAACCCACAGACTCGCCGCAA
>CALGHW010000440.1 GCA_937916075.1 uncultured Prevotella sp. | reverse complement strand
CTGGTCGGCATAGAACGGAGCAAACGGAGCCAACAACTTGGCCACCGTTTCCAGACAGGTATAGAGGGTCTGATAAGCCGACAGTTTATCCTTGCTCATCTCCTTGCCCCAGAAGCGTTTGCGGTTTAAGCGCACATACCAGTTGCTCAAGTCGTCGTTGACAAAGGCGTCAATCAGGCGGCCGGCACGTGTCGGGTCGTAGTTCTGCATCTCGCGGTCCACACCTTCCACCAGTGAGTTGAGCACGGACAATATCCAGCGGTCAATCTCCGGGCGCTCTGCCACGGGCACGTCGGGTTCGGCATAAGAGAAGCCGTCTACATTGGCATAGAGGCTGAAGAATGAGTAAGTATTATATAAGGTGCCGAAGAACTTGCGGCGCACCTCATCCACCCCATCCGGGTCGAACTTGAGGTTGTCCCAAGGCTCCGAGTTGGTCATCATATAGAAACGCACAGGGTCAGCGCCATACTTGTCAATCATCTCAAACGGGTTGACAGCATTGCCCAAGTGCTTGGACATCTTCATGCCCTTGGCGTCGAGCACCAGTCCTGACGATATGACATTCTTGAAGGCCACCGAGTCGAACACCATCGTGGCGATGGCATGCAAGGTGAAGAACCAGCCACGAGTCTGGTCCACGCCCTCATTGATGAAGTCGGCAGGGAAGGCCAGGTGCTTGTCTATCATGTCGCGGTTCTCAAACGGATAGTGAATCTGAGCATAAGGCATAGATCCTGAATCAAACCACACGTCTATCAGATCACTCTCGCGCTTCATGGGTTTTCCTGTCGGGCTGACCAGCACAATATTGTCCACATAGGGGCGGTGCAGGTCTATCTTGTCATAATTCTCCTGACTATAGTCACCGGGAGCGAATCCTTTGTCCTTCAGCGGATTGCTCTTCATCACACCAGCCTTCACGCTCTTCTCTATTTCGTCATAGAGTTCCTGGAGCGAACCGATGCACAGCTGTTCGCCATCCTCGTCACGCCAGATGGGAAGCGGAGTGCCCCAGAAACGCGAGCGGCTCAGGTTCCAGTCGTTCAGGTTCTCCAGCCAATTGCCAAAGCGTCCTGTACCGGTTGACTCCGGCTGCCAGTTGATGGTTTTGTTGAGTTCCACCATCCGGTCTTTCTTGGCTGTCGAGCGGATAAACCAGCTGTCGAGCGGATAATAGAGCACGGGCTTGTCCGTGCGCCAGCAGTGAGGATAGTTGTGCACATGCTTTTCTATCTTGAGCGCCGTGCCCTCCTGCTTCATCTCCATACAGATGACGATGTTGAGGTCCTCGGCCTTTGCGGCTGCCTTCTCGTCATATTTGCCGTCCTTGTTGAACTCAGGGGCATAGGCGTTCTTCACATAGTCGCCGGCATGGTGTCCATAAGCCACCGTGTCCACACAGTCTTTCACAAAGTTGGAATCCAGCTCTTCGGTCAGGTAGTATTTGCCCTCCAAGTCTACCATGGGGCGTGTCTCACCCTTCTTGTTAATCAGGAAGAGCGACGGGATATGGGCATCCTTGGCCACCTTGGCGTCGTCGGCGCCAAAAGTAGGCGCGATGTGCACGATACCGGTACCGTCCTCGGTGGTCACATAGTCACCGAGAATCACGCGGAAAGCCTTGTCTTCCATCTCCACGAAACGGTCTTTGCCGTTCTCGCCGTCAAACACCTTTTCGGGATGGGCTTCAGCGTATTCCTTGACAAAGGCAGGAGCGTTTTTGTCGAGCTTGGCGGTGGGCTTCACCCACGGCATGAGTTGCTTGTAATGCAGGCCCTCAAGCTCGCGGCCGGTATACTCGCCCACAATGCGGTAAGGTATCACCTTGTCGCCATGCTTGTAATCCTCCATGGGCTGGTCCTTGCCTTCGGGCTTGAGGTAGGCGGCCAGACGGGATTCTGCCACAATGATAGTGATTTTCTCGCCATTATAGGGATTATAGGTCTCCACGGCCAGGTATTTGATGTTGGGTCCCACGCAGAGGGCCGTGTTCGATGCCAGTGTCCAGGGAGTAGTGGTCCATGCGGCGAAGCAAGGCTTGCCCCATTGGGTCCACTCCGCTTTCGGGTCGGTAGCCTCGAAGAGGGCGGTGCAGGTAGTGTCCTTCACGTCGCGGTAGCAACCGGGCTGGTTGAGTTCGTGAGAACTAAGTCCTGTACCGGCGGCGGGGCTGTATGGCTGGATAGTATATCCCTTGTAGAGCAGGTCCTTGTTATAGAGCTGCTTGAGGAGCCACCACAGGGTCTCGATATACTTGTTGTCGTAAGTGATATAGGGATGGTCAAGGTCTACGAAGTAGCCCATTTCCTCGGTCAGTTTGCGCCATTCAGCCGTAAACTTCATCACATTCTCACGGCACTTGTGATTGTAATCTTCTACAGAGATGTATTTGTCAGACTCCCGGTTGTCAATGTCTGCCTTGGTGATGCCCAGTTCTTTCTCCACACCGAGCTCCACGGGCAGTCCGTGGGTGTCCCATCCGGCCTTACGGTGAACCTGGAATCCCTTCATCGTCTTGTAGCGGTTGAAGGTATCCTTGATGGAGCGGGCCAGCACATGATGAATACCGGGATGTCCATTGGCAGATGGAGGTCCTTCAAAAAACACGAATTGAGGGCAGCCCTCACGTTCATCTATCGACTTGTGGAATACGTCGTTACGATTCCACTGCTCAAGTATTTCTGTATTCACTTGAGTCAAGTTCAAACCGTTGTGTTCGGCAAATTTCTTGGCCATTTCTTTATCTTTATTTTTCGTTTTATGCTTATTAATATAATATGGAGCGCAAAGTTAATGTTTTTTTTCCA
>CALGHW010000439.1 GCA_937916075.1 uncultured Prevotella sp. | reverse complement strand
GTCAATCAGCACGGAGTCCACCTCATCGACGATGGCATAGTTGTGGGCCCGCTGCACGAGGTCGGCAGGCGAGGTGGCCATGTTGTCACGCAGGTAGTCGAAGCCGAACTCGTTGTTGGTACCGAAGGTGATGTCGGCCTGATAGGCCTTGCGCCGTTCGGGCGAGTTGGGCTGATGCTTGTCGATACAGTCTACCGAGAGTCCGTGGAACTCGTAGAGCGGTCCCATCCACTCGGAGTCACGCTTGGCCAGATAGTCGTTGACGGTCACCACGTGTACGCCGTTTCCGGTCAGTGCGTTGAGGAATACGGGCAGTGTGGCCACAAGGGTCTTACCTTCACCGGTGGCCATCTCGGCGATTTTTCCTTGGTGGAGCACGGTGCCGCCAAAGAGTTGCACGTCATAGTGCACCATTTCCCACTTCAGGTCGTTGCCGCCTGCTGTCCAGTGGTTGTGGTAGATGGCCTTGTCACCGTCGATGGTGATGAAGTCGTGGCGGGGGTCGGCGGCCAGCTCGCGGTCAAAGTCAGTGGCTGTCACGACGGTCTCCTCGTTTTGGGCAAAGCGTCGTGCCGTGGACTTCACGATGGCAAACACCTCGGCCATTACTTCATTGAGTTTCTTCTCATACTCTTCGAGCACTTCCTTCTCCAGCTTGTCTATTTGGCTGAAGATGTCGGCGCGCTCATCGATGGGCGTTTCCTCGATGGTAGCCTTGAGTTTGGCTATTTTCTTCTTTTGTTCTTGTCCGGCGCAAGGCGTCGTTGTCCAGCTTGTCAATGGCAGGGTAGGCCTCCTTGACCTTTTCCACCAAAGGCTGAATCAGCTTCATGTCTCGTGATGATTTGTCACCGAAGAGTGACTTCAGAAATTTTGAAAAATCCATATTGTCGTTTTTTTTTGTTTTTTTTGTTTTACTGAATGCCTGTCGCCGTCATTCTTCCCCTGTGGAGGAAAAATAGGCGTGGCGTTGGAAATAATTAGGAAAAGGGTTGCTCGGTTTAGAACAGAGGTTCGGCCGAACAGGCATTCGGGGCCCGTATGCGTATTGCCTTGGCAATTGTTGGGGCAATACGGTCGGTGGTCACAGGCTGTGCGATGCGCTCAGCCTTGGTGCCCGCACCGAAGACGATAATGGGAAACTGTATGAATGAAGCTCTGACGAGCTGGTTGTCAAGGTTGTCCTCGTTGAGCATGCGCCATCCTGGCGCCACCTCTATTTGGATGTCGCCGTTGCGCTCCTGGTTGAATCCGTTTCGTATCTTTCGCAGGTCGGGGTTGCTGCTCGACAGCAGTTGCTGGGCGGTGTACACATTGCGTACGCCCGACAGCAGCGACAGGAATTCCTGAGCCCGTTCTGTGGCCTCGGCAAAGCTGACGCGTTTCTGCTCAAACTGTTTGTGGTTCAGGTAAATCTGGGTGCCAAAGCAAGTCTCCACATAGGTGCCTTGTCCCCATAGTCCGCCAAAATACATATTGAGCAGATTGGCGGTACGGTTCATGAAGAAAGTGCCTGTCGGTATCTTGTATTTGGCATAGTCTGTGTTTTCCTCGTCACTGTATCCCGTGCCGGTAATGACAAAGAGAACGTGTCCGCTGCCCACTTTCTTTTCTATTTCATTGATAAGCCGCTCAATCTCATGATCCAGCCGCACATACGTGTCTTGGAGTTCCATCTGACACTCTGTCACGGTCTTATGGTCAAAGTTCCCGGCATAGTAAGTCACGCTGAGCAGGTCGGTGATGCCGTCCAGTCCCATACCGGCGCTGCCCACACATTGGGTGGCCATATTGGTGATGTCGGTGTTGACAAGTCCGCTGGCCTTGTATTGACGGAATCGGCGTGCGCCAGTAAATTTGTGATTAAAAGGCTTTTGCACACCTCCGCTCATGAAATAGCTAAAGTTGCCCGACAGGATAGAAGAGGGCTTCCATTCTGCACTGCCGATGCCTTGTGCCACTGACTGCAACTCATTGTAGGCGGCAACCCATGCGGGCAGTTTCTTGAAATAATATTGCGACGAACACCAGTAGCCGTTGTTGTCGTCAATCCACAAGGCCCCGTCGGCAGCGTGTCCGGCCGACAGGATGGCAGCGTCGCGGAAGGGCGACACGGCATACACGATGGCCTTGCCGCCGGTGGCTGCTTTCAGCTCGTCGCCGATGGACGAGGTGGCCAGTTGGCGCGGGGAGGAGCAGTCGTTGGTAGACAGGCCCTCCTGCTTCTTGTCGTCCACGCAATAAGTGGGGCGGAGTGTTTCCTTGTCCAGCCACTGTGCGCCCACGATAGCATTATAATAAGGTGTGGTGCCGGTGGTGACGGCCGCCACGGCCGACGCGCGGTCTATCGGCGTGAAGGGATAAGACACATTGGGATATACCATTCCTCCCTCCAGCAGGCGCTTAAAGCCACCGTTGGAGTAGAGTGGGGCAAAGGCTTCCAGATAGTCCGTTCGCAGCTGGTCGATGGTGATGTTCACCACCAACCGCGGCGCCGACCGGATTACGTCAGCCTCGCATGGTGTCGCCAAGGTCATGGCGGCCAGCAGTGTCAGGGGTATATATTTGTATCTCATTTGCACAAAT
>CALGHW010000438.1 GCA_937916075.1 uncultured Prevotella sp. | reverse complement strand
TGAGCTGCGCTTCTACTATGCCTGCGCCTCACACATGGGATTCGTGCAGTTCTTCATCGGCGAGTCGCCCAACATTCAGGACATGAAGGCCCTCGACATCCCCTTGGATATGCGTATCGACTTCACCGATCCCCGTATCGGTTGGACACCGTTCTATGAGGAAGAGGACCAGGGTATCGCTTCCGACAAGGCCATGCGTACCCGTGGCTACATGAGAGGTCCGGCCAGCTTCTACGGACACCCCGAGACAAACACGCCTGACATGGAGTCACAGAACACCCGCGGTGAGAGTGCCGTGCAAGACCTCCGCAAGATTTTGGGCCGTGTCGAGATGAAGCAAGGACAGGACTACTGGCTCCGCTTCAAGAACGCCACCACCAGCGACCAGTTGAAGTGGCAGTTTGACTTCATCGAGATGGTGCCCGTTGACGTGGTAGACAACGACCAGTATTCAGAAGATTGGTTCTAATTAACAATTAATGTTTGAAAACATGAAGAAAAATATATATTATGGAGTCATGATGGTAGCGGCAGGAATCCTGTCGGCTACCTCATGTACCGACTTTGACGACTACAATGACGCACGCCACGACGCCAACCCGTCGGCCGACCAGACGTTGTGGGAGAACATCAGCGGTGACAGCGAATTGACTCATTTTGCCAGCTTGCTGAAGAAGACTGGATATGACAAGGTGCTCAGCAGCGCCAACAGCTATACGGTATGGGCTCCGGTGGACGGCAAGCTCGATCTGGCCCAGTATGAGAACATGGACTCTGCCCAGCTGGTGCTGGAGTTTGTCAAGAACCATGTGGCCGACTACAGCTATGGCGTTTCGGGCACATGGACCGAACCCAAGCGCATCCGGATGCAGAACGACAAGTCGTTTGACTTCGCCAACAATGGCACTTGCTCTTTCGACGGCATCAATGTGACAAAACTGAACGTGCCCAGCTCCAACGGTGTGATGCACAAGATTGACGGTGTGGCCCAATATTATCCCAACATCTCCGCCTTCCTGAACAATAATGCCAAGACAACGGCACTCGGCATTGACTCGCTGGTCGCCTATTACCGCAAGTATAACATGTCCTATCTGGATGTCGACAACAGTGTGATTGGCCCTATCGTGGACGGAAAGCAGACGTATATCGACTCGGTGATTGTCAACTATAACTTCATGGACAGCAAGCTCCGGGCCTATATGGATGCCGAGGACAGCTCCTATACCATGGTGCTGCCCACCAACGAGGCATGGAAGGCAGAGGTGGAGAAGGGCTTGGCCTACTATAAGTTCAAGGAAAAACTACCTTATCGTGGACTGGACAATTCTGGCAATATCGTTGACCAGACCTACAGCATGAAGGAGATAGCGTATCTGAAAGACTCGCTGGCGAAGTATGACCTCTTCCGCAGTTTGGTGTACAGCAACAACAGCCGCTACAACAAGTGGCTGACGGGCGACCAGACCGTGCCGACAGATACCTTGCTGAGCACGCGCCGTAACAAGCTGTCTAACCCGCAGGAAATCTTAGGCAAGCAGGAGGGTGATAAGATTCAGTTGAGCAACGGACAGGCTTATGTGGTCAGTTCTTATGCGGCTCATCCCTGGGAGGTGTACTCACCGGAGATGAACATCACCGCTTCTCCTTCGTCTGTACTTAAAGTGACTTTGGGAACGGGCTCGAATGCCAATTTTACAATAAACAACGGCCAAAAAGAGAGTCGTCGTTACTCCTTCTATTATGTACAGCCCAGTGGTAAGTCGTGTCCTACGCTTGATATATCTCTGCCCAATGTGAAGTCAGACACCTATAATATCTATGCCGTGTTTGCTCCGGGCTACTCCAAGTCCACCAATACCATCGACACGCTGCCCAACCAGTATAAGTTCAACCTCTACTATGCCAAGGCCGGCGACAAGGAGACCAGCACCAATATCTGGCGCTTTAGCTCAGACGGCGTGGAGAATCCGGAGAAGGAAAATAAGCAGCAGGCCTTCACCGTATATAATGACTATGAGCACCGCACAGATGCCAGCGGAATGCTCTTGGCCGACACCTTGCTGTTGGGCAAGATGACCTTCCCCGTGTCTTATGCCGGTACAGATGTCGGACCGACCCTCCAGATTAAGGTACCTTTCCTTACTGCTGCCCAGCAGAAGAATTTCAGCCGGGAGATACGTCTTATTTCCATCATCTTGCGTCCTGTGGCCCAAGACGAATATAACGCTAATGCAACCAAAGAAGACTGACGAATATGAAAAGCATCAACGATATCATGCAGAAGTACGGTCTTAGACTGACTGCCTGCGCCTTCGCTTTCGGAGTCAGTGCATACGCCTGTGCCCAGGTGGATGACACGGATGCCGACAAGACAGAAGTAAAACAGCCCAAGCGGCCCGCTTCCGCCAAAGCTAAATACCCCACCGTGACCATTCACGGTGTGGTTTACGATAAGGCTACCAACCGTCCCTTGGGCGGTGTGCAGCTTCAGGCCTTAGGCGACAAGCGTTATACGGCCATGACCGAGGACGATGGAACGTTCTCCATCCAGGTGCCCAAGTTTGTGACCTCGCTCTATGTGCATACCCCCAGCTATCTTTCCCAGCAGGTAGGCATCGTGGCGGGTGACACCAAACAGCAGGTGCGTATCAATATGCTCAGCGACAAGTTTGACCCGATGTATGAGGATGGTACCACCATCACCGCCACACACACCACCCCGGTGACAGAGCGTGGCGCGTCGGTCGACGGAACCATTGCCAACCAGCTTGGTGGCGACGTGCGCTCCTTGTCGCGTTCGGCCGCTCCCGGCATCGGCGCCTCGATGTTTATCCGTGGCTTGAACTCGCTCAATGCCAACTCGCAGCCCCTCGTGATTGTGGACGGCGTGGAGCAGGACATGCAGCTTAACCGGGCTTCCCTCCACTTGGGGCAGTTCAATAATCTGTTGGCCAACATCTCGACCGACGATATCGAGAAGGTGACCGTGCTGAAAAACGCCACCGCCCTCTATGGCTCGCGTGGTGCCAACGGTGTCATCCTCATTGACACCAAGCGCGGACACTCCATGGCCACCCGTATCGACGCCAATATCTCGGTAGGGGTGCAGCTCATTCCGCAATTGCCCACGATGATGGACGCAACCCAATATCGTGCCTATGCCGCAGAGATGTTGGGAACCATCAAGGACAACACCGACCGGGTGGGCAGCCGTAAAATCAACTACAACTTCCTCAACGACGACCCCAACGGTTATTATTACCACACCTATCATAATAACACCGACTGGAGCAAGGAAGTATACCGCAATGCCCTGACCCAGAACTATGGCATCAACGTGCAAGGTGGTGATGAAGTGGGTATGTACAACCTCTCGGTAGGCTACATGAAATCGGAGAGCACAGCCAAAGGCAATGACTTTGATCGCTTGAACATCCGTTTCAATACCGATATCAACATCATCAAAGGACTGGATACCAAGTTTGATATCTCGTTCTCACGTGCCAATACCAATGTGTTTGATGACGGTGTGTCGGCCGACCTCTCGACAGGCGCCATCACCTCGCCCACCTTCTTGGGACTCATCAAGTCGCCGCTGATATCTCCCTACCAGTATAACGCCGTGACCGGCAGCTTCACCACGCTCCTCAACGGTGCCGACGACATCTTCGGACAGTTGGGCACAGAGTATTCGCTGGCCAACCCGACCGCTATCCTGGCCAATGCCTCTGGTGACAACAAAAACCGTGCGGAGAACACCTTCTTCAACATCCGTCTGGCGCCTACCGTACAGTTGGGCAAGGGATTCCGCCTGACCGAGGATCTGAGCTATACCCTGAACCGTATCGCCCAGCGCTACCACCGTCCCTACACCGGTGTGCCCTCGTTCTATGTGGATGGTATGGGTACGGTGACCAGTATGGCTGCCTCCCTCTTCTCCAAGGAGACCAACTTTATGTCGGACACCCGACTGACCTGGGAGCACAACTACGGTGCCCATAACCTGGCCGCCTTTGGTGGCTTCCGCTACAACTACTTCAATTTTGACGGAAGCGATTTGTCCACCCAGTATGACGGTGAGACATCCGATAAGAACCCGACGCTCAGCACCAGTCCTTATCCTGGTATTTCTGGTTCCAACGACTTGTGGAAGTATTTGCAGTGGTATGCCAATGTGGACTATAACTACAAGAACCGTTACTTCGCTACCCTGTCGCTCTCTGCCGAGTCCAACAGCCGCTTTGGCAAGAATGCCGACGGATTGAAGATGTTCGGTGTGCAGTGGGCCTTGTTCCCCAGCATCCAGTTGGGCTGGGTGGTAACCAACGAGAGCTGGTTCCCCAAGAACGTAGGCATCGACTACCTGCGCGTCAATGCCGGATTCGATGTGAGCGGCAACGACGACATCAGCAACTATGCCGCCCGCAGCAGCTTCAACACCGTGAGATACAACCAGAAGTATACCGGTATCCAGCTGACCAATGTGGGTAACGACAAGATTCAGTGGGAAACCACCAAGAAGTGGAACGTAGGCTTCCAGGCCAACCTGCTCGACAACCGTGTCAGCGTGGGCTTCGACTACTTCCTCCACAAAACCAGCAACCTGTTGACCCTCGTTCACTTTGACAAGCCGATGGGCGGTATCAACAATTACTGGACCAACGGTGGCTCCCTGCAGAACAACGGTTATGAGGTGCAGTTTGCCTTCAAGCCTGTTGTGACCAAGGACTGGACCGCAGAGGTGGGCGCCACGGTAGGTCACTACAAGAACAAGGTGACCAAGCTGCCCGAAGGTTCTATCACAAGCTCTGTCTACGGCACTGACAATATCCTCACTGCAGAGGGCAATCCCGTGGGCCTCTTCTATGGTTACAAAACCAACGGTGTGCTTGCCGACGATGCCCAGGCCAAGAGTGCTGGCAAGGACGGCAACTACCTGTATATGAAAGACGCGACAGGTGCAAAGACAAGTTTCAAGGCCGGCGACGTATGGTTTGTAGACCAAAACGGTGATGGCGAGATTTCCGCAGACGACAAGGTCGTGATTGGTGATCCCAACCCCGATATCTACGGCAACATCTTTGCTACTGTAAGCTGGAAACACCTCACCCTGAACGTGGGCTTCAACTACAGCTTAGGCAACGACATCTACAACTACCAGCGCTCCGTGCTCAACTCCGGAAGCACCCTCTACAACCAGCAGGTGGCCGAGACAGGCCGTTGGCACTATGAGGGACAGGTGACCGACCTGCCACGCGCCTGCTACGGTGACCCGATGCAGAACAATCGCTTCAGCGACCGCTGGATAGAGGACGGCAGCTAT
>CALGHW010000437.1 GCA_937916075.1 uncultured Prevotella sp. | reverse complement strand
AGCCCGACGGACGCACTGTCACCATCTGTCTGAAAGGAGACGAGCGCATGAACTGGGCCGAAACTACCGACGGCTATACGCTGCTTCGCGATGACAAGGGCTACTGGGCCTTTGCCACCACCAACAAGAAGGGTAACCTTATCGCCTCTAACCTCCGCTATGAAGGCTCGTCGGCCGTGGCCCGGACGCAGGGCATACAGCCCCGTCTGCGCTTCTCGGCCAGTCAGGTGAGGAAGGCCATGAAGAAAACAGCCCAACAGGACCTTATGATCGACGGCACTTTCCCCGCCACGGGCAAGCGCAAACTGCTGGTGCTGCTGGTCAACTACAGCGACACCCGCACCACCTATACCCGAGAGGACTTCTATCGGATGATGAACCAGAAGAACTATGGCGGTGTAGGCAGTTTTAGAGACTATTATCTGGAGCAGTCGTATGGCAAGCTTGACATCGATGTCACCGTGACCGACTGGATTCAACTGCCCAAACCTAAGGGCACTTACGGGTCAGAAGGTGCCGCCTATATGATTTATGACGCACTCGACCAGGTGGCCGACACGATTGACCTGAGCCAGTTTGACAACGACGGCGACGGCATCCTCGACGGTCTGGCCGTCATCCACCAGGGCCCCGGACGCGAGGCGTCGGCCGACGCCTCGGACATCTGGTCGCACAGCAGCGTCGTCTATGGAATGAAGTTCAACGGCATCAATGTGCGTCGCTACACCATAGAGCCAGAGATTCTGGCCAGCATCAACTCCATGTCTACCATCGGCGTTATCTGTCATGAGTTTGGCCATGCCCTCGGCGCTCCCGACTTCTATGACACTGACTATGAGGAGTCGGGTGGCGAGTTCTGCGGAACCGGTATCTGGGACCTTCTGGGAAGCGGAGCCTGGGGCGGTGATTACAATAGCGGCAACCGGCCCACAGGCATCAACGCCTGGCAGAAATGGGTGTGGGGATGGCTGGAGCCTACTACGCTCGAAACCGACACGACGGTAGCCGGCATGCCTTCGGCCGACCAGCAGCCTGTGGCTTACCGCATGGAGACAGGTACTCCCGGCGAATACTTCATCATGGAGAACCGGCAGACCACCACGAGTCCTTTTGACCGCGCCCTCTATGGCCACGGTCTGATTGTGTATCATGTGAATGAGAACATTATCCGTGAGAAACTGGCCACCAATGACATCAATGCCACCTATCCCCAGGGTATCTACACCGTATGCTCTGATGCCTTTGTCGAGCCCGACAGCAACCCCAAGTCATTTGGCGATATCAATAGCGAGGGGTGCCCCTTCCCCGGTGAGTATGGCCACACGGAGTTTACTGACTCTACCGCTCCCTCGGCCAAGTCGCTCGACGGACGCTATTCCTACCGGGCCCTCCACAACATCACCGACCAGAATGGCAAGGTGGGCTTCCGTTTTACCCACTATGCCGAGCCCCCCAAGCCCATGGACCTCACGGCCACGGCCCATAACGGCACTGTGACCTTGGCCTGGTCGATGGATGAAAACAGCAAGCAGCTGGTGGACCACTATAATATCTACCGCAACAACGTCTTGGTGGACACGGCCTCCGACACCACTTATACAGACTTGCAGCCGGACGGCAATGACGTGATTAGCTACCAGGTGGATGCGGCCTATCAAGACGGCCGGCTGTCGCATCCGTCAAGTGCCGAAATCAGAGTGCCCGCCAACAAGGTGACGGCCATGGAGGCTGCCGTGGACGGCAAGAATGTCACCCTGTCATGGACCGTGGACAATACGTTGACCCGGGCCGACCTCTATGGCGGACGCATCGTCACGGCCGACCTCTATGGCGACGAGGTGGAATATGCCAACTGTTACACGCCTGCCGACTTGAATACCTATGTGGGCAGCAAAATCACCAAGATGACCTTCCTTCCCGCACAGGGCCCGTCGGATATCTCAGTGAAGTTTCATGTATGGGAGGGCGATGCCAACGGCAACAACATGACCCTTGTGTCGGAACGTAACGTGAAGGAGTTTGGCAACGGACAGCCGCGTGAACTCAAACTGACCACACCGGTGACCATCAAGGCCGACAAGACCTACTGGATAGCCGTGGCTTGCACGTCGAACAACGGCGTGGTGAGCGCACCTTTCGAGCAGAACAACCTGGCCAAAGGACGCGGCAACTGTGTCCTGAAGGACGGCAAGTTTGTGGAATATGGCGAGACCACGGGCAACTTCTACGTGTCGGCCACCCTGACCCTGCCGACAGCAGAGGCGGAAAATGTGTATGACACGGAGCGCAACCCCACGTTTGACGCGGCCAATGACCTCTTCTTCCCCCTCGCTTACTCCATCTACTGCGACGGAGAACTGGCCGGCCGCACCACGGCCCGTCACAAGACCTTCAAGCAAGTGGCCGACGGCCGCCATCTCTATACCGTGTCGAGCTATTATAACGGTGACAACGAGTCTGTCGGCATCAGCCAGACCGTTACCGTCGGCACCACAGGCATTATGAGTATGGAGGCCACAGAGCCTGTTATCACCACCGGACATGGTTGGCTCTCGATAGCCGGCTACCAGGGTCATGTCACCCTGAGCCATGCCGATGGCAAGGCCCGTACCTTATCGCTCTGTGGTGACCGTGTCACGCTTCGTCTGACTCCTGGTCTTTATATTGTCAAGGCCGGTGATAAAGTGACCAAGGTCATCGTGAAATAAATCTTTCCCGCATATCCGAAAAGTGTGCGGAGAGATTCTTGAAAAAGCCGCCCTTGCATTTTCTCGGAAGGAAGATGCAAAGGTGGCTTTTTGTCAATCATTGTCTGCCTCTGTTGTGGTCAGGTTACATTCCGTCATGAAAAATGAATAAATTCATTTTGTCATGTCACTCGTTTGCACTAACTTTGCATCTATATAATAAGTCTAAACATACATCAAAGACAAATGAAATACACTATCGAGAAAGTTACCACGCTCATAGGAGCGCGACGCATTGGCGAGGCCGATGCCAATATCGGTTGGATATTGACGGACAGTAGGTCGCTGTGTTTCCCCGAAGAGACGCTCTTCTTCGCCTTGAAGACCGAGCGTAATGACGGTCATCGGTATATCTCAGACCTCTACCGTCGTGGCGTTCGCAATTTTGTGGTCGGCGAGGTGCCGCAGGATGCCGTCACGGCTTATCCTGACGCAAACTTCCTGAAGGTGGTAAGCCCACTCGAAGCCTTGCAGCGGCTGGCGGAGCGCCACCGTGACGAGTTTAACATCCCCATCGTCGGCATCACCGGTTCCAACGGCAAAACCATGGTCAAGGAATGGCTCTACCAGCTGCTGTCGCCCCAGATGGTGGTCACCCGTTCGCCCAAGAGCTATAACTCGCAGACCGGTGTGCCCCTCTCTGTATGGTTGCTCAACGAGCACACCCAGGTGGGGCTGTTCGAGGCAGGCATCAGCCAGCCCGGTGAGATGCAGGCTCTCCGTGACATCATCCAGCCCACCATCGGTGTGCTGACCTCGTTGGGCACTGCCCATCAGGAAAACTTCCGCTCAATGGAGGAAAAGTGTGAGGAGAAGCTGCTCTTGTTTCATGACGCCAAGGTCATCGTGTATGACTCCGACGACGATACCGTGAGCCGTTGCATCCGCAAGGCCGGATTCCAGGGCGAGAAGATAGGGTGGAGCCGTGAGGACGCCAATGAGGCTATGTTCATCAAGAGCGTGACCTCCGAGGGAACCACTACTACCGTAGACTATATCTATAAAGGTGAAGCTGGCCAGTATCACCTGCCGTTTATCGATGAGGCTTCAGTGAAGTGCTCCTTCGCTTGTGCCTCGGTGGCCCGCTATCTCGGTGTGACTCCCGATGACCTGGACCTCCGTATGGCCGCATTGGAACCTATTGCCATGCGCTTGGAGGTGAAGGAGGGACAGCATGGCTGCACCCTCATCAATGACTCTTACAACTCAGACGTCAACTCGCTCGACATCGCTCTCGACTTCATGAGCCGCCGCCCCGACCACCAAGGTCGCAAGCGCACTTTAATATTGAGCGATATCCAGCAGACTGGCGAGCGTCCGGGTGAACTGTACAAGGAGGTGTCACGGCTGGCTGTCAGTCGTGGCGTGGAGAAGTTTGTGGGGATTGGACCCGACCTCATGGCGCAGGCCGACGACATCCAGATTGACGAGAAATTCTTTTTCAGCAATGTGACGCAGTTTATTGACAGTGCCGTGTTCCGCTCTCTGCGTGATGAGGTTATCTTAATCAAGGGAGCCCGCACCTTCGGGTTCGATCATATTACCGAGCTGCTCGAGCAAAAGGTGCATGAGACCATTCTGGAAGTCAACTTGTCGGCCGTGGTGGCCAACCTGAACTATTATCGTTCCTTCATGAAGCCTGAGACCAAGCTGGTGTGTATGGTGAAAGCTAATGCCTACGGCGCTGGAGCCGTGGAGGTGGCCAAGACCTTGCAAGACCACCGAGTGGACTATCTGGCAGTGGCAGTGGCCGATGAAGGCGTGACACTGCGCAAGAACGGCATTACGAGCAATATCATGATTATGAATCCGGAGATGACCGCCTTCAAGACCATGTTTGATTATGACCTGGAGCCCGAGGTGTACAGTTTCCGGCTGATGGATGCCCTGATCAAGGCCGCCGAGAAGGAAGGTATCACAGGTTATCCTGTACACATCAAGCTCGATACGGGTATGCACCGCCTGGGCTTCGACCCCGTGAAGGACATCGACGAGGTGATAGCCCGCCTGAAACACCAGAACGCCATCATCCCGAGGTCGGTATTTTCCCATTTCGTGGGGTCGGACAGTGATGACTTTGACAACTTCTCCGCCCATCAGTTTGAACTCTTTGATGTGGCCAGCCGGAAGCTTCAGGCGGCTTTCGACCATAAGATACTCCGCCATATAGACAACTCGGCCGGTATCGAGCACTTCCCCGAGCGTCAGCTCGATATGTGTCGTCTTGGCCTGGGACTTTACGGTATCGACAGCCGCGACAACCGTATTCTCAACACGGTGAGCACCCTGAAGACCACCATCCTGCAGCTCCGCCAAGTGCCTAAGGAAGACACTGTGGGCTACAGCAGAAAGGGCAAGCTGAAGCGCGACAGTGTGATTGGTGCTATTCCTATCGGCTATGCCGACGGCCTGAACCGTCATCTGGGCAACGGTCATTGCTATTGCCTGGTCAACGGAAAGAAAGCGCCTTATGTGGGCAATATCTGTATGGATGTGGCTTTGATAGACGTGACCGGCATCGACTGCAAGGAAGGCGACTCCGTGGAAATATTCGGAGAACACTTGCCGGTGAC
>CALGHW010000436.1 GCA_937916075.1 uncultured Prevotella sp. | reverse complement strand
ATACATTGACTGTATCAACAAGTTTAAGAAGTAGAAAACATTCTCGTTTCCAATAAGATAGAAAGTTATGAACACACTTTTCGACAAGATTTGGGACAAGCACGTGGTGCAAGTTGTCGACGACGGTCCCACCCAGTTATACATCGACCGCCTCTACTGTCACGAGGTGACATCGCCCCAAGCCTTCGACGGCATGCGCCAGCGCGGACTGAAATGCTTCCGCCCCGACCATATCTACTGCATGCCCGACCACAACACGCCAACACACGATCAAGATAAGCCCATCGCTGACCCTGTATCCAGAAAGCAGGTGGACACCCTGGCCCGAAACGCGGCCGAGTTTGGACTGACCCACTATGGCATGATGTCGCCCGACAACGGCATCATCCACGTGGTAGGCCCCGAGAAGGGACTGTCGCTGCCTGGCATGACCATCGTCTGCGGAGACTCCCACACCTCCACCCACGGAGCCATGGGCGCCGTGGCCTTCGGCATCGGCACCAGCGAGGTGGAGATGGTGATGGCCTCACAGTGTATCCTCCAGCAGAAGCCCAAGTCGATGCGCATCAGCATCAACGGCACCTTAGGCAAGGGTGTCACGGCCAAGGACGTGGCCCTCTACCTGATGTCGAAGCTCACCACCTCTGGAGCCACAGGCTACTTCGTGGAGTATGCCGGCGACGTGGTGAAGCACCTCTCCATGGAGGGACGACTCACCCTGTGTAACCTCTCCATTGAGATGGGCGCACGCGGCGGATTTGTGGCACCCGACGAGACTACCTTCGCCTATATCAAGGGACGGGAGTTTGCCCCGAAAGGCGAGGACTGGGACAAGGCCGTGGCCTACTGGCGTACGCTGAAGAGCGGCGACAACGCCGTGTTTGACAAGGAGCTTGTATTTGATGCCGCCGACATCGAGCCGCGCGTCACTTATGGCACCAACCCGGGCATGGGCATCGGCATCACCGAGACCATACCCACGCTCGACGAGATAGACGAGGCCGGCAAAGCCTCATTCTGTAAGTCGCTCGACTATATGGGCTTCCAGCCGGGTGAGAAGCTCCTGGGCCATGCGGTGGACTATGTTTTCCTCGGGGCCTGCACCAACGGACGCATCGAGGACTTCCGGGCTTTCGCCTCCATCGTGCGCGGCAAGCGGAAGGCCGACGGCGTGGTAGCCTGGCTCGTGCCTGGCTCATGGGCCGTGGACAAGCAGATACGCCAGGAGGGACTCGACAAGGTGCTGGCCGACGCCGGCTTTGAGATACGGCAACCGGGATGCTCGGCCTGTCTGGCCATGAACGACGACAAGGTGCCGGCCGGCAAATATGCCGTGTCAACCAGCAACCGTAACTTTGAAGGCCGACAGGGCCCCGGCGCACGCACCATCCTGGCCTCGCCCTTAGTGGCCGCCGCCGCTGCCGTGACCGGACAGATTACCGACCCGAGAACATTGATGGACTAATGTGCTTACACTCAAACCCGACAAACAGATGAAACAGAAATTCAACGTCATAACAAGTACCTGTGTGCCCCTCCCTCTGGAAAATGTGGACACCGACCAGATTATACCGGCCCGCTTCCTCAAGGCCACCGACAAGAAAGGATTTGGCGAAAACCTTTTCCGCGACTGGCGGTTCAACAAGGACGGCTCGCCCAAAAAGGACTTCGTGCTCAACGACCCCACCTACGGCGGATGTATCCTTGTAGCCGGCAAGAACTTCGGGTCAGGCTCCAGCCGTGAGCACGCCGCCTGGGCCATCGCCGGATACGGATTCCGGGTGGTCATCAGCAGCTTCTTCGCCGACATCCACAAGAACAACGAACTGAACAACTTCGTACTGCCAGTGGTCGTGTCGGAGGAGTTTCTGGCCGAGCTGTTCAACAGCATCAAGGCCGACCCCAAGACAGAGGTCGAAGTGGACCTGCCCCGGCAGACCGTCACCAACAAGGCCACCGGACGCAGCGAGAAGTTTGAAATCAACGGATACAAAAAGCACTGCCTGATGAACGGGCTCGATGATATCGACTATCTGATACAGAATAAGGATAAAATCGAAGCATGGGAACAGCACAACAAGTAAACCACACCTACCAACGCATACCGCCGTTTATCGAAATCATGGACAGCACGCTCCGTGACGGCGAGCAGACCAGCGGTGTGTCCTTCCTGCCACACGAGAAGCTGATGATTGCCAGAATGTTACTACGCGATGTCAACGTGGACCGCATCGAGGTGGCGTCGGCACGAGTGTCGGAAGGCGAGAAGGAGGCCGTCAGCATGATTTGCCGCTACGCACGACAGATAGGCAAGCTGGAACGGGTGGAGGTGCTCGGCTTCGTGGACGGACACCTCTCGGTCGACTGGATTGCCGACTGCGGCTGCCGGGTGGTCAACCTCCTGGCCAAGGGGTCGCTGAAACACTGCACACAACAGCTCCACAAGACACCCGAGGAGCATCTAACAGACATCCTGCACGCCGTGGAATACGCCACCGAACGGGGATTGGCCGTCAACCTCTATCTTGAGGACTGGAGCAACGGCATGAAAGACTCACCTGAATATGTGTACCAACTGATGGACACCCTCAGCCAGACTCCCGTGCGACGCTTTCTGCTGCCCGACACGCTCGGCATCATGAATCCGCTGCAGGTGATCGAGTACTTCCGCAAGATGATCAAGCGTTATCCCGACACCCACTTTGACTTCCACGCCCACAACGACTATGACCTGGCCGTGAGCAACTCGCTGGCAGCCGTGCTCAGCGGCGCGCGCGGGCTGCATGTCACGGTCAACGGACTGGGCGAACGCTGCGGCAATGCCCCGCTGGCCAGTGTACAGGTGATTCTGAAAGACCAATTCCACGCCAACACCAATATCCACGAGGAAAAGCTCAACGACATCAGCCGCATCGTGGAGAGCTACTCGGGCATCGCCATCGCCCCCAACCAGCCTATCGTGGGCGAAAACGTGTTCACACAGGTGGCCGGCGTACACGCAGACGGAGACAATAAGGACAACTTGTACTGCAACGACCTGGTGCCCGAACGATTCGGACGCAAACGTGAATATGCGCTCGGCAAAAACAGCGGCAAGGCGAATATCGCGCGCAACCTTCAAGAACTTGGACTCGACCTCACACCCGACCAGACCAAGCGCGTCACCCGGCGCATCACCGAACTGGGCGACCGCAAAGAGATTGTCACCCAGGAAGACTTGCCGTATATCGTCAACGATGTGCTGAAGCACACCGCCCCCGAGGACAAGGTGAAACTGGTAAGCTACATGGTCTCGTCGGCCTACGGACTGAAGCCGCTGGCCTCCGTCAAGGTGGACATCGGCGGTCAACAGTATGAAGCCGACTCCACTGGCGACGGACAGTATGACGCATTCGTCAAGGCGCTGCGCAAGATTTACCGCGAGTCGCTGGGACGCACCTTCCCCACCCTGGCCAATTATGCCGTGACCATACCGCCCGGCGGACGGACGGACGCCCTGGTACAGACGGTCATCACCTGGCGCAACGGGGACAAAATCCTGCGCACACGGGGACTGGACGCCGACCAGACCGAGGCGGCCATCAAGGCCACCTTCAAAATGTTGAACCTCATAGAAGAATAAAAACCAAAAATATAAAATCAAAATGAAATTAAAGATAGCAGTTCTTCCGGGCGACGGTATCGGACCGGAAATCATGAAACAGGGCGTGGCCGTGATGGATGCCATCGCCGAGAAGTTTGGCCACGAAGTGGAATACAAGGAGGCTCTCTGTGGTGCCCATGCCATCGACGCCGTGGGCGACCCCTTCCCCGAAGAGACTTTCCAGACCTGCCAGCAGGCCGACGCCGTGCTCTTTGCCGCCGTGGGCGACCCCAAGTTTGACAACGACCCTACGGCCAAGGTACGTCCGGAACAGGGACTGCTGGCCATGCGCAAGCGACTCGGACTGTTTGCCAACATCCGGCCGGTACAGACATTCAAGTGCCTGCTCCACAAGTCGCCCCTGCGCCCCGAACTGGTGAGCGGAGCTGACTTCGTGTGCATCCGCGAGCTGACCGGAGGCATGTACTTCGGCGAGAAATACCAGGACAACGACAAGGCCTACGACACCAACTACTACACCCGTCCCGAAGTGGAGCGCATCCTGAAGGTGGGTTTCGAGTATGCCCGCCGACGCCACCACCACCTCACCGTGGTGGACAAAGCCAATGTGCTGGCCTCAAGCCGCCTGTGGCGACAGATAGCCAAGGAGATGGAGCCGCAGTATCCTGACGTGAATGTGGACTATATGTTTGTGGACAATGCCTCGATGCGCATGATTTCAGAGCCTACCTTCTTTGATGTGATGGTGACGGAAAACACCTTCGGCGACATTCTTACCGACGAGGGCAGCTGCATCTCCGGTTCGATGGGACTGCTTCCCTCGGCCTCTACCGGCGAGAGCACCCCTGTCTTCGAACCCGTACACGGATCCTGGCCCCAGGCTGCCGGACAGAACATCGCCAACCCCTTGGCCCAGATTCTCTCCGTGGCCATGCTCCTGGAGCACTTCGGACTGAAAGAGGAAGGGGCCTTGGTGCGCAAGGCTGTCGACGCCTCGCTCGACGCCAATGTCCGCACACCTGAAATTCAGGTCGAAGGCGGCGAGAAATATGGCACCCGGGAAGTGGGCCAGTGGATTGTAGACTACATCAAAAAGGCATAATCCATAA
>CALGHW010000435.1 GCA_937916075.1 uncultured Prevotella sp. | reverse complement strand
TACAAGGCCACCTTCGAAAGCGAATACCACGGCATCGAAAGCGGCATCCAGTTCTTCGCCGAGGAAGCCACCTGCCCCAAGACACTTGTACCGGCCGAAATCCAGGACAACCTGCTCGATGCCATCTACGCATGCCACAACGGTGTACTGCGCATGATACCCGCCTATCCATCCGTCGTGGAGACCTCGTCCAACCTGGCTATCATTGATATCGCCGAAGGCAAGGCCGAAGTGAAGATTCTGGCACGCTCATCACGCGAAAGCATGAAGGAATATATCGCCTACACCCTGCAGAGCAGCTTCAACATGGCCGGCATGAAAGTGCAGTTCAGCGGCAGCTATGGTGGATGGGACCCCAACCCCGACAGCGAGATACTCAAACTCCTGGAAAAGGAATACCGCGGGCTCTTCGGTGAAGAGGCCATTGAGCAGGTGGACCATGCCGGCCTGGAGTGCAGCGTCATCCTGGGCAAATACCCCCACCTCGACGTCGTGTCGCTCGGTCCCACGCTCCGCTCGCCCCACACCACCAACGAGCGCTGCTACATCCCGACCATCGACCCATTCTGGTCACTGCTCAAGAAGACTCTTGAGAACGTGCCCGAAAAGAAATAATCCGCTCACGACAGCAGCCCCATGAGGGTGTGTCAGGAAAGAACACTCCTGACACACCCTTCTTTTTCACATTACATTTTCATTTCATGCTGTCAAAACTTGACAGAAAGGTTTCTCTTTTTCAGATAAAATGACTACCTTTGCACCACATTTTTAAACAGCAACAATATATGGACGACTATCACGCGGATGAAAACGACTTGTAGGTGCTGAGGAATGACTTTCAGAGTTAGTCCTTCGGCCCTGTCTTTTCATCATTGGAGGATTAACAAATGAAAACATACTGGAACACGAATGGCGGACTGAACACGATAGACGAGTGGCAGCCCAACTGCTGGATACAAGTAACATGTCCAACTGAAGAAGACCAGCAAATGCTGGAAGAGAAATTCAACATCCCCGACTACTTCATGTCAGACATCAGCGATACCGACGAGCGGGCCCGTTATGAATATGACGACGGGTGGATGCTCATCATCTTGCGTATCCCTTATGTAAAAGAAATACGTTCACGCACACCCTACACCACCGTACCACTGGGTATCATCCACAAGCGCGACGTCACCATCACCGTATGCTACTATGAGACCAACATGATGATAGACTTTGTGAGCTACCAGCAGAAGCGTGGTGAAGGATTCACAGACTATGTAGACATGATTTTCCGCCTGTTTCTCTCATCGGCCGTGTGGTACCTCAAACGCCTGAAGCAAATCAACAGCCTCATCGAGAAAGCCAAGCGCAACCTGGACCGCGAGGTGAACAACGAGTCGCTCATCGGACTGAGCCGCCTACAAGACTCTCTCACATACTTCACCACCTCCATCCGAGGCAATGAGACCTTGCTTTCTAAGCTGAAATTCAAATTGCAGATAGACGAGCTGGATGCCGACCTGATAGAAGATGTCAACATCGAGATAACGCAGGCACGCGAAACCACCAATATCTACGCCAACATTCTGGAATCAACCATGGACACCTACTCCAGCATCATCAACAACAACATGAATACCGTGATGCGTACGCTGACCTCGGTATCCATCATCATGATGTGTCCCACACTTATATCCAGCTTATACGGCATGAATCTTATCAACGGCATGGAGAACAATCCTTACGGATTTACCATCGCACTCGTCATCTCTGTCGCCATTTCGGCCGTGTTTTGGTGGATTTTCCGCCACAAACGGCTGATTTAGCGTAAAAAAACAGAAAAAAGAGAATGAAAGTTAGGTGGTTACAATTATTTTGACTAAGTTTGTGCCTAAATTTGTGTGAAAGAAACGAATCATGAACTAAAAGGTTTATATGATGGACTCTCAAGAAAAGACCCTTGAACAGGGTAAGACAGAAGAACTGAATAAGGCGGTCGAGAACGCCGCACCCGCAACAGAAAAAGCAGAGGATGAGGCAACACCCCAAGTAGACAACACCACAGCAAACAATGCCGAAGCCGAAAAGGCTCCGGAACGCAAGGTGTATACCAATAAAAAGGAAGTGCTCGACAGGGTGAAAGAAATCGCCCACAGTGACGATGCGCCCGAAAAAGAAGAGGTAGACTACCTGAAAACGGCTTTCTACAAGCTCCATATCGCCGAACGCGAAGCCAAACTGAAAGCTTATCTTGAAGAGGGAGGCGATCCCGATAACTACCAAATAACACCCGACGAGGACGAGGAGGCTTTCAAAGCCGAAATGGGAATCATCAAGGAGAAACGCGCAAAAATCTTCAAAGAGCAGGAGGAAGAAAAAGAAGCCAACCTGAAGAAGAAAGAAGATATCATCGAAAAAATAAAGGCCATGGCCACTTCACCCGAAGAGGCCAACAAATCATACCAGGACTTCAAGGCCCTGCAGCAGGAATGGAAAGAAATCAAAAACGTCCCTGCCCCCAAGGCCAACGAGCTGTGGCGCAACTACCAGCTCTACGTGGAGCAGTTCTACGACCTGCTCAAGCTGAACAGCGAGGCCCGGGAATATGACTTCAAGAAGAATCTGGAAATGAAGACCAAGCTCTGCGAAGCCGCCGAGAAACTGGCCGACGACTCTGATGTCATCAGCGCCTTCCACCAGCTCCAAAAGCTGCACCAGGAGTATCGCGAGACTGGTCCTGTAGCCAAGGAACTGCGCGAACAGATATGGGCACGGTTCAAGGCTGCATCGACAGTCATCAACAAGCGCCACCAGCAACACTTCGAAGACTTGCGCGCCAAGGAAGAAGACAATCTGGCACGCAAAACGGCACTCTGCGAGAAAGTGGAAGCCATCGGAGCCGAGACCATCAAGCGACTGGGAGAAACGCACCAAGGAGATTATTGCCATCCAGACAGAGTGGAAGACCATCGGATTCGCTCCACAAAAGATGAACGTGAAGATTTTCGAGCGCTTCCGCACCGCTTGCGACGACTTCTTCGGACGCAAAGCGGAGTTCTTCAAGCAGCTCAAAGAGACCTTCAAGACCAATGCCGACAAAAAGCGGGCACTCATCGAACAGGCCAACGCATTGAAAGACAGCACAGACTGGAAAGCTACCGCAGACAAACTGATTGCCCTGCAAAAGGAATGGAAAACCATCGGCACCGTGCCTAAAAAGATTGGCGACCAGCTGTGGGACGAGTTCCTCGCTGCCTGCAACCACTTCTTTGAAGCACGCAATGCAGTCAACGCCGGACAACGCAACGAGGAGCATGCCAACCTGGACAAGAAAAACGAAATCATCGAAAAGCTGAAAAACCTCACCGCCGAGACTTGCGACAATGTACAAAAGGAAGTACAGAAGCTCGTGGAAGAATACAATGCAGTGGGACATGTACCTTACAAAGAGAAAGACAAGGTGTATGAAGCCTACCACGCCGCGCTCGACCGGGTATACAAAGATCTCAATGTGAGCGTAGCCCGCAAGCGGTTGTCCAACTTCAAAAACAAGCTCAAGAACGTAGCCGAACAAGGTGGCAGCGCCCTTGACAACGAGCGCAACAGACTGGTACGCCAGTTTGAAACACTCAAGAGCGAAGTGCAGACCTATGAGAACAATCTGGGCTTCCTCAACGTGTCGAGCAAGAAGGGCAACAGCCTGATTGACGAGATGAACCGCAAGGTACAGAAGCTGAAAGACAACATGGAATTGATACGCGAACAAATCAAGGCCATTGACCAGCAAAATAAAGAATAATCAATAACTAATATAACTTAAGCCTTAAAAACCGCCGGCCACACTGCTCATGTGAATGAGTTCGTGGCCGGTATTTTTTTTGCCTCATCACAACATCACACGTCTGCACGCACCGTAAACTATCCTCCTCCCACATTTTATTTACCCATCCGACTCAGTTTCCCACGACCCAGACCTTTTTCACAGCACCACAATAAAAGTGCTGCATGCCTCTTTTCAAACCATAAAACAGGGTACAAACAGGTAAAAATCAGGTAAAACAACAAAAAAAAACGCATAAACAGAAAAAAAAATGCCAAAAGTTTTGGCAGAACAAAAAAAAGCAGTACCTTTGCATCGCAATTCAGAAATAAAGCAATTGCAATAAAAGAAAACAAAAAAAAATTGGGATATGGTGTAATGGTAACACTACAGATTCTGGTCCTGTCATTCTTGGTTCGAGTCCGAGTATCCCAACAAAAAGACTGAAGCCCTATGGGTTTCAGTCTTTTTTTTCATCCTATTTTCATTCGCCCCACAAATGCTAATATTTCCCAATTTTTTTTGCCATTATCGCTATTTGCACTATCTTTGTAGAGATATGCAAAAAGAAACAAGAGTATTCACAATAAAACAAGAATGGAACAAGCAAAACAATTAGTTGAGACAATTACCAAAGGTATACAAGAAAAAAAAGGAAATAACATCGGGATAGCCGACATGAGCACCATCGACGGTGCCATTTGCCGGTATTTTGTGATATGCCAAGGAGCTTCGCCCGCCCAAGTGGAAGCCATCACCGAGTCTATCAGCGACATGGTACGTGAAGAACTCCATGAGAAACCTGTCAAAGTGGCAGGACTCAACAATGCAGAATGGGTAGCTATGGACTACTCAGATGTGATGGTCCATGTATTCCTACCCGACGTGCGTGCATTTTACGACTTGGAGCACC
>CALGHW010000434.1 GCA_937916075.1 uncultured Prevotella sp. | reverse complement strand
GCCACGGCACGCAAGATTATCAATAACGGTGAGAGCGACCGGGCTACCTATTATAACTATTATACCGGCAAGAAGTGGGGCGACAGCTCGTCGTACGACCTCTGTGTCAACTCCAGCCGACTGGGACTGGAGGGCACCGAGCATTATATAGCCGACTTTGTAAGGCAGGTGCTCGGACAATGAAGAAAATAGGCATTATCAGCGACACGCACGGCTACTGGGACGACAAGTATCTCACTTACTTTGAACCCTGCGACGAGATATGGCACGCCGGCGACATCGGGTCATTAGAGGTGGCCGAGCGGCTGGCCGACTTCCGGCCGCTGCGGGCGGTTTATGGCAACTGCGACGGGGGCGACCTGCGACGTATGTACCGGGAGACGCTCCGCTTCAAGTGTGAGGACGTGGAGGTGCTGATGAAGCATATTGGCGGCTATCCCGGCAACTATGGCCGCACTATTGTTGGCCAATTGTATGCCTCGCCGCCACAGCTTTTCATCAGCGGACACAGCCATATCCTGAAGGTGAAGTTTGACAAGACGCTCCAACTGCTCCACATCAATCCCGGAGCGGCGGGGCTGCAGGGATGGCACAAGGAACGGACCCTCGTGCGGCTGACGATAGACGGCAGTCGCTTTACGGACTGTGAGGTGGTCACACTGGCCGACCCACGGCGCGGGGAGCACTGAGACAACAAAAACAAGCAGAATGTAAAAAAACTGAAACGGCATGAAGCAAAGGATGAAGACCGGTGAGGTGATAGGCACCGTGGTGGCCTGCACAGTGGGCTGTGCCATTATCGAGGGCGTGGGCTACGCCGTGGGATGGACCGACTCTGTGGGTGAGGCCTTGGCTAACTGGGTGGCCTATTCTGTGTTTACCTCGGTGGCGGTGATACTGCTCACGGTGTGGGGCGGACGCCATGCCACCGGCGAGAAACCTACAAACGAAAAGAAACGCTAAAATTCTATATACCAAAATGAAGAAGATATTATTGTTGGGCTCAGGCGAACTGGGCAAGGAATTTGTCATTGCGGCCAAGCGGGCCGGACAGTATGTGATAGCTTGCGACCGGTATGACAATGCGCCGGCCATGCAGGTGGCCGACGAGCGCGAGGTGTTCAGCATGCTGGACGGTGACGCTTTGGACGCTGTCGTGAAGAAACATCAGCCAGACATCATTGTGCCCGAGATTGAGGCCATCCGTACCGAGCGTCTCTTTGATTATGAGAAGGCGGGCATCCAAGTGGTGCCCAGTGCCCGGGCGGTGAACTATACCATGAACCGCAAGGCCATCCGTGACCTGGCGGCCAAGGAGCTGGGCTTGCGCACGGCCAAATATTTCTATGCCAAGACTTACGACGAGTTTAAGCGGGCGGCCGACGAGATTGGCTTCCCTTGTGTGGTGAAGCCCCTGATGTCTTCTTCGGGTCACGGACAAAGTGTGGTCAAGGGCGATGATGAGCTGGAGGCGGCCTTCAAGAATGCCATGGAAGGCAGCCGCGGCGACGTGAAGGAAGTCATCATCGAAGAGTTTATCCACTTTGACAGTGAGTTTACCCTGCTCACCGTCACCCAGAAGGACGGACCCACACTCTTCTGCCCGCCTATCGGACACGTGCAGAAGGGAGGCGACTACCGGGAGAGCTGGCAACCGTTCCAATTGCCTGAAGACGAGTTGCGCAAGGCTGAGGACATGGCCGAG
>CALGHW010000433.1 GCA_937916075.1 uncultured Prevotella sp. | reverse complement strand
TGGGCCGATCATTTGGCAACCATCTAAACCTTTAAAAGTAAACGGCTCGAATGCCGTTTATTTAAAAAACTATTGGCTGGTCTTTGTTGACTTACAGCCACAGGCAGGTTGGGACCATCAATGTAAATATATTTACGTTTCCAAAGAAAGAAATGCCAATATGAATCCTTTGTGTTGGTCCGTGGACAGCGTGTGCCCTCCCACGGGCATTAAGCTGCTTCCGGCCAAGATACAGGTGAAATGCCAGTCGAAGGCTCCTGTCAAGAAGGTCGCCCCCAGCTCCAACGCCTCCGTCGTGGCCAATCCGGCGGCCGGGCACACCTATGCCGTCATCATCAGCGGCGGTTTGGTTCCGACGGCCAACAAGGAGAAATATTGGAACGACTGTTCATTTATCTACCAGACGCTCCACACCACGTATGGCGTGCCCCGCGACAACATCAAGGTCATCATGTCTGACGGCACGGACTCCGGCGAGGACATGACAAACGATGACGACGAACTGGTGTCCTCACCCCTCGACCTGGACGGTGACGGGAAGGACGACGTGCAGTATGCGGCGACCAAGGCAAACATCAAGACCGTACTTGACGGCTTGAAAGGGCTTGGCGACGAGGATCACCTCTTTTTTTTCGTGACTGACCATGGCGGAATAGACAAGACTAAGAACAAATCGTATATCAAACTGTGGAAAGACGAGCGACTCTATCCCGAAGAGCTGGACTCCTGTCTGAGCAACATCAATGCCGGCTATATCACCGTGCTGTTGGGCCAGTGCTATTCGGGCGGATTCGTTGATGACCTGAAACGTACCAACCGGTTGATTATCACAGCCTGTCAGAAAGATGAAAAATCTTTTGGATGTAGGGACATTCCTTTTGACGAATTCCTCTACAAGTGGACTTCTGCGATTAATGGCGCGGACGCTTACGGCAACCCTGTGGATATAAGACGTGACAAATATGATAGGGTTACCATCAGGGCGGCGGCGCGTTACGCGACCCAAAATGACATGTATATCAATGGGCAGTACAGATATGCGGAAGAAAACCCGACCTACACCTACCTGACATATTCTGTGGCTTCTGATTTGGCCTTTGACACCATTCCCAACCCCGTGGACTTGTGTTTTGAAAAAGATTATGTGACCGAGCCCGAATCAAAGATTCTTGTACATACCACAGCGTCCGCCTCTCAAAGAAATGCTCCCATGCCATTTGAAAGACTGACCGGTATGAAAGAAAGGTTTTGGAACAGCAGAAAATATATTTGGGTAAGAAATGAGGATGACGGAAACAGAGATCCCGAGAATATATACCTTTCCTATTCCGGCCATCCATATGTCTTTGTCAGTGCCCGTATCAGGAACAGAGGCGTAAAAAGTTATATGGGTAGAACAGTTGGAAAGCAGAAATACTTGAAAGGATTTTTTGCTGAGGCGTCATTCTATCTGGACCGGGATGCCTGGCTCGGGTGTTACCGGAATGAATCCGGCCCTCACTCCTTGTTTGGAAGTCCGATGTCTTCCCTTACCATAGACAAGGTCATCGGGCCTGGCCAATATGCTACCTTTACCCGGCAGCACTATTTTAATGATTTGGGATGCAGTGACGGAAAAACCTTCCCCATGTGTGTGTTGGGCTTCATCAGTGACAACAAAAGCGGGAATGATTTAAAGCTGGACTCTCTTGACTTGTTCAATGTGTGGGATACCAACAAGTCTGTCCAAAGCAATGTCATTGTATGGAAGCCTGGAGATCCTTTGGCATCCGCCATACTTCTCAATCTGAACGACAAAATCCCACAGACGGCTTTTGACATCGTGCTGGTAAAAAATGACAGTACCTCATTGATGTTGGACAAGGGTGATGTGGCTTTGAAAATGCCGTCCTCCTTGACGGATTCCTGGTTCAAGGGAGGACGTATTGGTCTGGGAATCAAGCGGGACCCGAGACTTGCCAACCAGATACAGTTGTTGACAGACAACTGTAGGATTGAGAATATCATCATGAAATCATTCCAAAAAGACTCTGTCACATTGGACTACAAGTATTATGCGAAGGAGGATCTCAAGGAGCGGACTGCATTTGACGTTGACCTTGCCTTGTTGGACAGCAAGTCAGGAACAGTCATAGGCGGTGAGACGTTCAGAGTCATTCAGGAACCAAGACCTGCAATACTTCCTCTTGTCAGTGTCTTGCAGGAGACGAACGGCACAGCCACGCTTTCTGTAAGCAATGTACAGGAAAGCGCACAATATGAATGGTACGATTCCCAAGGCGTGTATATTGGTGAAGGTGAAAGTTGTGAGGTTCCGGTTTCTGCCAATCCGGTCCAGTACAGTGTAAAGGCGATAGCGGACAGGGATGGAGCGTTTAACTATGCGACAATACGTGTCGTGAGCACGCAAGCCATCAAGTCCGTGGACGCAAGCGGACATGCCGCCGCCCAGGTTGTCGTAGCCTTCCAAAAGCCAACAGACGGTAGTGCCAGACTCCAGCTTACGTCTGTTTCAGGAAGTGTTTCCACTCGGGAATATTCGATGGGAAAGGGCACTCAGGCCTATGGTATCCCTGTTGCGAACTTGCAGAATGGTGTCTACCAGGTTTCTCTGATAGAGGACGGTCATGTGATAGACACCAAGAAATTTGTAAAATAGAAAATAAAACATTTGGTTGGCAATTCTTTTTTTGTTACTTTTGCTTCTGCAACAAGCGGAAAAGTCTGTCAACCAAACATAAAAAAGAAAGGAATAGCGTATGAAAAAAATGATTGCCGCAGTGACGATGTTTTGTGCCATGAGTGTAAGTGCCGGCGCAGAAAACATTTTGACGATTTCTGTCAGAACAATAATGAAGCCCAAGCAAACTGTACAACTGGAATTGACCCGTTATGGCGACCGGGCATATCAGGCGGACTCTTTGATTGTTTCCGGCACATTGATGCCGGAAGACTTTCCAGCCATGTCCAAATTGTGTCAATTAGGACGGCTGAAAGGTATCGACTTGAGCAATTGCAATGTATACGGCAGCATCATCCCCTCCTATGCGTTCAATCCCGAAAAGGCGAACGAGACAGATGGTGAGTTCAGAAGCCAATTGGAATACATCACCTTGCCAAGGAATATCTCCACTTTTGGCGACAGAGCCTTTTCCATGACCAATATTAAGACGATAGTATTGCCCCGCCGGCTTGAAAATATAGGAGACAATGTATTCGACGGTTGTGACAGTCTGAAAAGTGTGACGGTAAGACAGCTCGTGCCTACGGAGAAACTGGGCCGGGAACTTAACAGCCTGCCAGAAACAGCCGTTGTGTATATACCGCAGGGTTCTCTACCCGCCTATAAAGAGTGTGATGGCTGGAAAACAGTCAAGCATGTCTTGGAAGCGGATGAGGCTTTCCGTATCCGTACGGTGAATGTCGGTGAAGAGGGCTTGCAGGCAGCCTGGGGCAAAGACTGTTACCACACGGATTCCTTGATAGTCACGGGGACTTTGAAAGCGAGTGATTTCGTGCTTCTGAAAAAGAACGTCCAGGTAGGAGCACTGACAGGCATCGACTTTTCCGGGTGCGCCCTTGAGAACAACATCATCCCGGCCCGCGCATTCTTGGGGATGGACAATCTGTTTTATGTTACGATACCGGATTATGTGGAGTCAATCCGCTCCATGACTTTTCAAGGCTCCGGACTGCGGCAAATCGTTTTGCCTTCGTCCTTGAAACTTGTCGTTTCCGAGGCTTTCTTCGACTGTACGCATATTGCGGGTGACTTGAGAATACCAGAAGGAACAGAGAAACTTGGCTATAGTTGTTTTTATGCCTGCTATCAGTTGAAGAACATCTATCTTCCCAGCACATTGAATGAGGTTACGGAGGATGCCTTAAACTTTAGCCTTCCTCAGGAAGGGAAGAAACCTGTGTGCAATTTGTATGTCAATCGTATGACTCCCCCCGACTATCTCAAATATAGTGAAGAAGAGGACAGTGAGTACTGTACCCTTTTTTCAGACAACACATATGAAGAGTGGACCCTCAGCGGTTGGAAGCTCTATGTGCCCGTAGGAGCGAAGAAGAACTTCGAGAATGCCCGATATTGGAAGGACATCCCT
>CALGHW010000432.1 GCA_937916075.1 uncultured Prevotella sp. | reverse complement strand
GTTCATTGGATGCTCGAAGCAAACTATGACGACTACATCCTGCACCTTTCCGACATACCGAAGGCACAGAAGGAACGCATCCGCCAGTCGCACCTGTCGGTGAACAACGCAATCGGCATCCTCCGCTGTGCAGACCTTTCACGGACACGGGACATCATGCTGCTGCATATGTCCGAGCGGAACTCAGTCAACAACGAGTCGAAGATAACCCGCCGTGTGCGGATTGCAACAGGCAAAAGGTGCTTCCTTGCACGGGCGGGGCTGTCGGTGAATTTCACAAAGGAAATAAATATTTAATAAGTTATAAAGAAATAGTGAAGTGAAAGAAATGGGATTATAGCATACAATTCTTTTCCAATCGTTTTATTTATTGAGTTGATAGTATTTTATCAAGTTTTTAGGTTATTATGTGAGTTTAATGTTATAGGTTTTTAGTTTTTGTGACATTATCCAGCCACGGCGGTGGCTGCTTTGTCGCACCATTTGCCCGACTGTCTGTGAGGGTAGGAAGGCGAGCCACCCGACCGCCCGTGAGGGTGGAAGGGCTTTCTTCAAACCTCAAATAAATCCAGCGTAAGCTGAGGTGTTTGGCGGAAACCTGTGTCGCTGGTGAGGGAGGACATTCCCATACCTCACTGGCGGCTTTCTTCAAACCTTATCAAAAAAATCAGTGCAAACTGAGGTATTAGGAAACCCGTGCCGCTGGTGGGGATGGAGCTTTCTCTACCCTGCTGGCGGCTTTTCACTGAATAAAAAATACTGTATGTGTTTAATAGTATATTCTGTTTTTTTGAATTATTATTTTTTAGTCTCATCATCATGCCACAGCGGTGGCATTCATTCTTTTTGCTTTTAATAAATTGATTGTTTATTATTTTTACTCTCCCGCCAGTTCGTGACGGATAGGCGGGTTTCCATTGAATACTCTTAAATAAAAATACAATATGAAAACAACAGCTATCATTTTCGTACTGCTGCAGGCCGCACTCATCGCGGCTCGTGCCATCGGGCTGCTCCAGTGTCCGTGGACATGGGCGTTCTTTCCCATTATCACGCTGCTCACAGTAGGAGTCCTTTTGTTTTTCACTGCGTTGCTCGTCGGCGTTTGGCTGCTATTTCGCGGCGAAAAAGCGCACAGGATGAAGGAAGGAGGCGGCCATGAGTGACCTACGTCTTCATTTCAATACAGCCCCAGCCCCGTTCCGTGCGTTCCGTCTTATAAAGGTGTCGGATGGCGAGGGGCTGCGCACGGAAATCATCGTGCCAAATGGGCTGACACCTGAAGATGTGAACACGTCTGTTCGCCGTGTGGAGCATTTCGCAGTGATGCACGCAGGGGCGTTTGCGGAGGTGACATACCAAGCCTATCTCGGATGTGTAGACTGGTTCAGATTCCACAGGAAGAACGAGATGGATGGGACGGTATGCGATTTCCTTGGACGCATCCGCCGCTCATTGGTGAAGGCCACGAAGTATCACCAGCGGATGGCCGATGCGGACTTCATCGAAGCCTATTTCGGTGCGTTCGTCGGCGACCAGACCAAGAACATAGAGCGGGCACGCTCAGCAGCCTATGACGTTTTCAAGGAGCTTCTGCCACAAGAGCGTGCGCTCGATGCGGCGTTTGTCGCACAAATCTACATCTGTGCGTGCTATCAGTGCTCTGTAGCCGCCGCCGTTGTTCGTGGCGAGCACTCAATGAGCGGTATCAACTGGGACAGGGCTTTGCGCAAGTACTTCCTCGACGACGTGGCAGAGTATGCAGACCGGCTTTTGCAAAGAAAGTATCATATCGACATTCTTGCCGTCAAGGACAGAATTACGAAGATAGGCGAGTACGTCTTCGAGGACATGACCCGCACGGCGTTTGACCCGTCACGAATTGAGAGGAACATCCGTGAGGCATTTGCCGATTTGCCCGATGAGAAAAAGGCCATGTACGGCTCTGTTGAGGAACAACTCGAGAACTATCCCATACCAAGATACGTGCCATGAGTAAAGAAAATAGAAAGAAGAAAGGCCGCGCTTACTATGAGTTCACGCAAGAGGAACTCGCCTATGCGGCAGAGGCCTACCCCACCACGTTCAACAAGGAAATCGCCGCACGGCTCGGCATCTGCGAGGAATCTGTCTGCCGCCTTGCGAAGCGGTTCGGATGGAAGAAGAACCTCTCGGCGGTGTACAGTATATTACACGGCGGGAAGCTGCTATCCGACGAGGAGAAAGAATGGTTGAAAGAGGCCTACACGGGCATGACAGAGACCTCGGAGATACTGGGGCGGCTGGGGATTTCATTAACTCAGCTGCGCAGTCTTGTCGTTCGCTTAGGACTGAAACGTCCGAAAGAGCGCATTAGAGAAAACGGCAGAAAGGCAGGGGGGAGGAAGAAAAACAAAGCAGGCATCATCGCCCGATGGAGGAAGATACGGGAGACCTTGCCCCGTGAAGAATGGCCAGGGTATAAGCCCGGCAAAAAGCCATGGGAGCAGGCTGGCATGACCAAAGAAAAGTATGACAATGGCTTGCTGAAGAAAAGCATCACTCTGAAACGTTTGTACAAAATGGAGCATTTCCGAGTATCTTCTGGGAAGCCGCAGCAGACGCGTCTAAGGCTGAAGCAGCTTAGCAAGCGGCAGCGTTTGATGAAGTACCGCATGGCGCGCCGGTGTGACTATTTCTATGCGAAGGGCGAACCGCTGGTGATATGCTATGACGAGCAGACCAAACGCTTAGGGGAGCTTGAGCAGGAAGCCGCCGCAATGGGGCTGCAGGTGCTGCCCGCAGATGAGGATTGAAAGCATAAATAAAATTAACAATGACACAAGGAGAATACATCCGCCTAAAGGCGCAGATTGCCGTGTTGAAAGAGGTATCGCTCTGTTATTCAGGCAAGACAATAGGCAATATTATTCAACAAATGGAATCAACAGCAAAGGAGGTGGAGAAATGACCCTCAATGAATATCAGAAGATGGCACTGGAGACCGCCATCTACCCACAGCCAATCATATACCCAGCCCTCGGTCTGACGGGGGAGGCTGGAGAGGTCTCTGACAAAGTGAAAAAAGTCCTTCGGGACAACGACTCCATTTTCACCGATGACAGGAAGCTCGCCATCGCAAAGGAGCTGGGCGATGTGCTCTGGTACGTTGCCACCCTCGCACACGACATCGGCTACTCACTTGATGAGATAGCGAAGATGAACTATGAGAAACTGCATTCACGGCAGCTTAGAGGCAAGCTCCACGGCAGCGGAGATAATAGATAAGAACAATTGGCCAATGTATATAACAAAATGGATTGAAGGAGAGAAGAATCTGAATGATTTTTGCTTGAGAAAATTTAACGAGACCCCACGTTTCATTGAAACGATAGGGAAGGTAGGAACATCCGCCAAGGTGCACCGTGTATACAAATGGCGAGAGGATAAACTAAGGTACACGACCATGTATCTGTTGTTTATGGAGCATCCAAAAGGCACTGTTGGCGACATATCAGACATTCGACATCAGACTTATGAAAGTATCAGAGCTAATAGAAGCTCTTTACTCATCAAGTGAGGAAGAAGTGCTAATCAAGTCAGAGGATGGCTTGCTTGATGAAATCGAGATAGAGCACATTGAGGAGCAGTTTGACGGTTTCGACACCGTATATCCTGCCACAATTGCCTTAAAGGCTAAGAAAACTGAACGTTAGAGGGCTTCAGACCCCCGCCGCGGATAGCTGGCTAATCGGATAGGCCAGACGGAATAACACAGAAGGGAACTGTCGAAGAGCGTAGGACATTAGGGCGGTTCGACTCCGCCCCCGCGGTCAACTTGTAAACTAAACGTGAATAATTATGATTGAAGACAAGGAAATCGACAAATGGGCGAAGAAATACGCAGACGTATATTCAAGCGAAGCCCCCGAAGTGTGGTCTTTTGCGGATGGATTTTACAGAGGTGCCAAATGGTACGGTCAGAACCTGTGGCATGATGCGAGGAAAGAACGGCCAGAGCCAGGCAGACAGTACCTCGCATTTCTGGACATTCCTCGCAATCCCACATTCGTATTGTGGGATTGCGGCACAAACCACCCCTTCTTCGCCCGTTGGGCGTATGTGTCCGACCTGTACCCAGACGCACAGGTGGAACTCAATAACAGCGTTTTTTCAGAAAATAAAAAAGAAACGATATGAAAGTGACGGTAATACAAGAAACGCCATGGAGCAGGGCGTTGGATGCTGCACGGCGGACAATGGGTAAAGAACCTTTACACAAAGAACCCAGTGAGAGCTGGAAGGCGAGGATGCTTTTGTCAGAGCACAGCCCCATCAAGCTGGTGGAATACGCCATCCATTTCCAAGGGCTGCGCCAATGGGTCGGGGTTCATTTGCTTAGGCATGAACACGTGCTGCCCTTCATCCATTCGCAACGGGAGGATAGAAGGAAGCTGAATTGCAGCAGGGATGAATTACCGCAAGGTTCAGTAAATGACCAAGACTTCATCGTCAATGCGCAGACGCTTATCAATATCAGCAGGAAACGGCTTTGTTTCCGAGCTTCAAAAGAAACAAGGGAAGCATGGAAAGCCGTGAAGGCAGAAATCGCAAAGCATGATATGGTCATGGCGGACAAGATGGTCAAGAACTGCGTTTACAGCGGCTTCTGCAGGGAGCTGAAATGCTGCGGATTCGTCCACACGGGAGAGTATGAGGAAGAAGTGAGGCAGTACAGGAAAGTTGATTATGAAAAATCAAGATATTTTTTTGCTTGATTTTTATTTACTTGCCTTGATGGATTCCCCCCACATCGGAGCCTATCACGGACAGCCGTCCGAATAAGAAAAAGGCAAGGAAATGGAAAGAAATAGCAAAGAAATCATCCAATACTCCACGGCGTGCATCATGCTTGCCAGCGGCATCATCCTCTCTTTTCTCAGTTTCTTCATCGAGGATGAGCATACCATAGACGATTCCGTGCTGTGGTACTTCGCACAGACCATCATCTATGCGGGTTCAGTGTTCGGGCTGACGCTCTACGTTTCATCGACACGTCGGCAGATTATCGCAGAGCTGGAAGGAAAGCTGAATGGGAGCGGCGGCAAGGATGACTTACCGAACAAAACAAGTAAATAGACTATAGACTATGAAGATACACGGGCAGTTCATCAATAAGAAAGGCCAGACGGTGACGGTGTCCATCGTCACGAGGAACGATACCACCACCGAGGCGGTCATCAATGACGGGAAGTCTGGACTGTGGTTTCCTGCGTCCGAGCCGTTCGTGATTGAAAGCGGCCTGAATGATACTTTTGACGTGGTGATTCAGGCCACGGCCACGCTGCGACTGGAGTGCGAGGATTATCAAAGCGAGTTCTACCAGAAGGAGTGCGCCGACGCTATCGTGACGGCCGACGTGGATGGGGATTGCGTTTTCTACGGCTGCGTAGAGCCGCGTCAGTTTTCGCAGGATTTCTCAGGCGGGCAGACCTCGAACGATATCGAGCTGAACCTCGTAGATATGCTCGCCGCCCTCCAATATCAGAATTATGCGAACATCGGCAGTGCTGGCATAAGTTACAAAAATTACGTGGCGAGTGCAGGGATGATTTCTCTTGCTGACGTTTTTACAGAAAACAGCACCACCCAAAGCCAGAAATATCATTCATTCTGGGATGATGCCAGTAAGGGCTATGCCAGCGATGTGACGAGCTGTTTCGATACGTTCGCCCAGACCTTTGTTTCCGAAAAAGTATTCCTCGGAGACGACGAGGACGACCTGTTCACCTCGCTCGACACGCTCGAAGCGATTCTGAAACTATACAACCTGCACGTTGTGCAGCGTGGATATGACTATTTCGTTTTCTCATGGGAGACTTTCTCTAAAAACGACAAAAACACTGCGGTATTCCGCAACAACAGCCACCTCTACCCCGATGGGCATTCTGCCCCCGATACTTCGTTGAATATCAGTCTGGCCCCGATAGAGCTTTCCGAAGGGAACGTGTCAGGCACGCAGATGGACATCGATATGGCAGAGACCTATAACCGTCTGATTCTCGAGGTGAATCCCGACGATGCCTCCGACGTGGTGGCATCCCCGCTCGACTCCGATACCATGACTCCCATGTTCAGCTCGAAGCAGAAGTACTGCACCGCATTATGGACGAAGGGCACGGGCGACACGGCAAGAGACGCATTCAAGGCACTGCTCAATGGGACGGCCACGGACTATAAGGAGGCACACACCGTCGATTACTACGTCTGGGCGAAGAAGGCGCAGGGGTGGAAGCTCGGAACAGGGAAGAATGACGGCATGGGCGGTATCACGGATTGGACGGACACCAACGATAAAACGAACCAGCAGCGCATCCCGGGAATGCTGCGCAAGCAAATCGGTGCGGCCATTCTTTCTATGGGTTATGTGGACAAACAGAGCGACGCAACCGATAATTCGCTAACTTCGACTATCGAAATGGACGACTGTCTTGTTGTTTCGGTAAATGGGAACGGGCAAACGGCAGAAGATAAATATTACCCCACCTCAGATGATTTGCTGAAGGCTGCGCCCGTGGCGGTCTGGGACGGCAA
>CALGHW010000431.1 GCA_937916075.1 uncultured Prevotella sp. | reverse complement strand
CAACTGGAATATCTGAAATATCAGATTAATCCGCACTTCTTCATGAACACGCTCAACAATATCCACGCCCTGGTGGACATCAATCCTGAACAGGCCAAATACACCATCGAAGTACTGTCGCGACTGATGCGCTATGTGCTCTATGAGGGCAATAAGCCCATGGCCCCCCTACAGCGTGAGGTAGACTTCATCCGCCATTATATCGACCTGATGCGCATCCGCTATACGGACAGGGTGCATATATCACTGTCACTCCCCGAACAAGTGCCCGACGTGGCTGTGCCGCCCCTGGTGTTTACCACCTTTATAGAGAATGCCTTCAAGCACGGCGTGAGCTACGCCCAAGAGTCGTTCATCGAGATTCAAATCAGTCTGGACGACCAGTTGGACATTCTCTTCCGCTGCCACAACAGCAAGAAGCCCGCCACGGATACCCACGGCGGCATGGGACTGAAGAACACCCGCAAACGCCTCGACCTGATATATGGCAGACAATATACGCTGGACATCACCTCGTCAGACAAGGACTATCTGGTAAAACTCTGGTTGCCCCATGAGGCAAAACCATAAGAAACCAGCAAAAAGCATCAAGCCAAGGGGACTTTTCCAAACAACAATCTCTCTGTTTGGAAAAGTCCCCTGCTGCTTACATTTTCCTAACCATCCTGCAAACCTTCTTTTTACACACCTGTTTTCTCCTTCTTCACTTTTTTTTGTAACTTTGCAATGATAATACTCAAACTAATAAAAACAAACCTAATCGACTTATGAACAAAAAACTGACCACCATGCTTTGCCTTCTTGCCCTTGCCTCCGGCATACAAGCTGACGGCATCCGCTGCAAGACAGACCCTTCGACAGGATCTATCCGGGAAATCAGCATCGACAAAGACAAATACCAAATGAACTGGATTCTCTCGCCCGACGGCAAACAATATCCTTGGGTGACCGACAAGTACGGATGGGGACTGGGATTCCTCACCATCAACGGACAGCCCATGGAATGGAAGACTCCCGTCAGCCTGGATGACAATGGGATGAAGGTGACTTATCAAGCAGGACCGGTCAGCATCAGCGTGAAGCGCAACATCACCAACGGTGAACTGACTGAGGAATATACATTTAAGAACACCAGCAAGACAGCGGCCAGCCTTACCGACTGGGGCATCTACACGCCATGGAATGACAATTACACCACGGCAGCCACCTGCATGACCAACCGCTGTGACGCCAACATCTGGGCGGGCGACCAGGCTGCTTATGTGTGTGCGCTCAGAATGGGCGACAACGGCAAAAATGAAGCAAAGGGCACCGGCAACGTGGGCTTGATGCTCACCCGCGGCTCGCTTCCCGACTACGAGGAATGGGAGCGCAAGAAGGAAAATGCCAACTCCAACTTCCGGGGGGTCATCGCCATGGACCTGCCCGACATGACGCTCCCTGGCGGCAAGTCGTACACCGTGAGCTGGAAGGTGTTTGAGCACGGCGGCAAAAATGACTTCTACAAGAAGCTCTTGGACAAAGGCGGAGCCGTGGTCAAAAGCGGCAAATATGTGTATGAACAGGGCGAGACAGCCAAGGTATATCTGGAGAAGAACAAACTGAAACAACTCTCGGCCACCGTCAACGGACAGCCCGTCAAGACGGCCAAGGACAGCCAGGGCTATTTTGCCTATTTCCAGACCAACCAAGCGGGGGAGCAACGAGTAGACCTGACCTACGACAAGACAGGACACACCCACGCCAACCTGCTCGTGGTGAGCGGCTACGAGAAGCTGATGGGGAAACGGGTACAGTTTATCCTGGACCACCAGCAGATGAACGACACGGCCGACCAGCGCTACGGAGCCTACATGGTATATGACAACGAGAAACATGCCATCTACAAGAACGACGACCAGCGCAAGAGTTCTGACTGCGACGAGGGACGCGAGCGAGTGGGCATGGGCGTACTGCTGGCGCAATGGTACATGAAGCACCCTGACGAGCAGCTCAAGCAGTCGCTCATCCGCTATGCCACCTTCCTCCGCACAAAACTGCAGACCGACGACTACACCACTTATTCCAAAGTGACCAAGCAAGGGAAGAACCGAGGCTACAACTATGCCTGGGTGGCCGACTTCTACTTCCGGATGTATGAGGTGACACACGACCGCCAGTATGCCATCGACGGCTACCAGACCATGCAGGCCCTCTACCGCCACAACGGTTACAAATTCTATTGTATCGGCTACCCTGTCACCATCAGCCTGAAAGTGCTGCGTGAGGCCGGACTGCAAACGGAATACAACGACCTGCTTGTAGATTACTCACGCACGGCCGATATCTTCATGAAGAACGGACTGAACTTCCCCAAATCGGAAGTCAACTTCGAACAGTCCATCATTGCGCCCGCCGCACAATTCCTGCTGGAATTCTATCTCCAGACCCAGGACAAGCGGTATCTTGACGCCGCCGAAAAGATGATGCCGGTGGTGGAGAACTTCTGCGGACGCCAACCTGACTACCGGCTCAACGAGATTTCCATCCGCCACTGGGACTGCTACTGGTTTGGCAAGCGACAGGTGTTTGGCGACACTTTCCCCCACTACTGGTCGTGCGTGAACGCTGCGGTATATTACTATTATGCCCTGGCCACAGGAAAGGCCGAATATAAAGACCGGGCGAAGGAAGTAGTACGCAATAACCTCTGCAATGTCTTCGAGGATGGAACAGCCAGCTGCGCTTTCGTTTATCCCAAGCGCATCAACGGCGAGAAGGCACACTTTGCCGACGCTTTTGCCAATGACCAAGACTGGGCCT
>CALGHW010000430.1 GCA_937916075.1 uncultured Prevotella sp. | reverse complement strand
AATGTCAGTTCGCTTTTTCCATCTTCTTTACTGATATGGATAGTGTCGCCCTCGTTCAGCTCACCATTGACAATACGCTCACTCAGTCCGTCCTCAATATAGGTCTGGATAGCCCGTTTCAACGGGCGGGCTCCAAACTGCACATCGTATCCCTTCTTGGCCACAAAAGTCTTGGCCTCGTCGGTGATATCAATCTTATAGCCTAAGGCTTCCACCCGCTTGAAGAGATGTCCCAGCTCGATGTTGATAATCTTCTTGATGGCCTCCAGGTCCAACTGGTCGAAGGTGATGATTTCGTCGAGGCGGTTTAGAAATTCGGGTGAGAACTGGCGGCTCAGCGATTTTTGGACAATGCTGCGCGCATACTCTTTGTCCTGCTTGTTGAGTGCCAAGCCGTTGCGGGCGTTTGCCGCATTAAATCCCACTCCTTGTGAGAACTCCTTGAGCTGTCGGGTACCGGCGTTGCTGGTCATGATGATAACCGTGTTGCGGAAGTCTATTAACCGTCCGTTGCCGTCGGTGAGGCGACCCTCGTCGAGCACTTGCAGTAAAGTGTTGAAGATATTGCCGTGTGCCTTTTCTATCTCGTCGAGCAGAACGATAGAGTAGGGATGGCGGCGTACTTTCTCCGTCAGCTGTCCACCCTCCTCATAGCCCACATATCCTGGAGGAGCTCCCACCAGTCGCGAAACATTGAAGCTCTCGCTGTATTCGCTCATGTCGATGCGTATCAGAGCATCGGCCGATCCAAACATGAATTCGGCCAATTTTTTGGTAAGATAGGTCTTGCCTACGCCTGTTGGTCCGAGAAACATGAAGGCACCTATCGGGTGGTTGGGATCTTTCAGTCCTACCCGGTTGCGCATGATTGCCTTTACCATCTTGTCGATGGCCTCATCCTGGGCGATGACGGCAGCCTTCAGCTCGGCAGCCATTCCTTTCAGCCGTACGCCTTCCGACTGGGCGATACGTTGTACAGGCACTCCGCTCATAATCGACACCACGTTGGCTACATCCGACTCGTTTACTTCTTGTCGGTCTGCGGTGTCTCCATGGGTCCATTTGTCGTTGAGAGTCTTCAGTTCCGCTTCCAGTTCAGTCTGTCGGTCACGGTATCCGGCGGCCAGCTCAAAGTTCTGGTTTTTGACGGCGGCCTGTTTCTTCTCCGTGACGAAGGCTATTTCTTTTTCTTTTTCCGTTATTTCCGGTGGTATTTGCACATGTGCGAGGTGCATCTTTGAGCCTACCTCGTCGAGGGCGTCGATGGCCTTGTCTGGAAACTGTCGGTCGGTGATATACCGCTCAGTCAGTTTGACACAAGCCTCCAGCGCTTTATCGGTGTAGGCCACATGGTGGTGGTGCTCGTACCGGTCCTTGATGTTGTGAAGAATCTGGAGGGTCTCTTCGGCCGTGGTCGGTTCAACCATGACCTTTTGGAAGCGGCGTTCCAAGGCTCCGTCTTTCTCGATACTGTTGCGGTATTCATCCAAGGTGGTGGCACCTATGCACTGGATGGTACCACGCGCTAAGGCGGGCTTCAGGATATTGGCTGCATCCATGGTGCCCGGGGTCGATCCGGCTCCTACCATGGTGTGTATCTCGTCGATGAAGACAATGATGTCTGGATTTTGCTCTATCTCTCGGATGATGGCCCGAAGCCGCTCTTCAAATTGGCCCCGATACTTTGTGCCTGCCACAATGGCAGTCATGTCGAGATTGATGATTCGCTTGTTGAAGAGTATGGGCGAGGTGTGATGCCGGGCAATCATTTGGGCCAGGCCTTCCACGATGGCGCTTTTGCCCACACCAGGTTCACCTATTAGTATAGGATTGTTTTTCTTGCGGCGGCCGAGGATTTCCACCACGCGCTCCATTTCCTTTTCTCGTCCCACCACGGGGTCCAGCTTGCCCTCGGCGGCAGCCTGGGTAAGGTCGGTCCCATAGTTGTC
>CALGHW010000429.1 GCA_937916075.1 uncultured Prevotella sp. | reverse complement strand
GCAATGAAATCCTGATTTCAAATTGCCGAGCCGCAGCCTACCTTATGCAAATTTAGATAAAATTCCCGAATTATAAGCCAGTTGGGATAAAAAACGAGAATGAATGTCTCCGAATGCTCGTCATTTGCATGAAAATGTCAAGACCTGCATACCGAAAATCTTGCATCCACGTGCTCTAAGTCACAAATTATATTTATCTTTGGGAAAAATTTTAACCCCCAAATATGCAAGCCTATGAAAGCAGTATGCGGTCTTGACGTGCACAAAGATAGCGTTTATCTTTGTATTTTGAGCGAATTTGGAGAACTTATTGAAGAAGTTTTCGGAGTTTTAACTTATCAGCTGGAGAAAATGCGTGACTTGATGCTTCACCACCATGTCGTTGAGGTGTCAATGGAAAGCACCAGCGTGTATTGGATTCCAATATGGCGTGTGCTGTCTCCACACTTCAAGCTGAATCTTGCCAACCCATATTTCATCAAGCAGCTCCCCGGCCGCAAGAGTGACGTGAAGGACGCACAGTGGATTGCCGAGTGCACGATGAAGGAACTCATACGCGGCAGTTTCGTTCCACCGGAAACAATACAGCAACTACGCCAGTACGACCGCCGTATATTCGACCTCAACGAGGAGATAGTAAGGAAACTGGCCAAACTTGACGCCGTTCTGCAGCGCTGCAACATTCGCTTGAGCAACTACGTCTCCAACGTTGACAGCAAAAGCTACAAAGCCGTGGTGAGAGCCCTCTCACAAGGAATTACCGACCCCGAAGAGTTGGTGAAGCTCATACATGGGCGCATCATCAACCACCACGGCAAGGATGTAATTACAGCATCGCTCAAAGGCGTGGTTAGCCTTGCGGAGATAGACATGATGTCACAATTGCGTGACGAGCTTGACCTGGCAGAGGCACACAAGGAGAAATGCCAGGCCAAGATGCTTGAGATTTGCGAGAGGGAATTCCCCGAAGAGTTGAAACGGTTACAGACCATACCGGGTATAAAGGAACGCTCGGCCACATCATTGATTGCAGAAATCGGAACGGACATGGACAAGTTCGAGACGGCCGGCCACCTCGCCTCATGGAGCGGTCTTAAACCGAGAAACGACGAGTCCAACAAGAAAATCAAGTCAAGGAGCATTACCCACGGGAATGTGTATCTCCGCAAGACCATCATAGAGTGCGCATGGGCAGCCAGCAGGAAAACGGACTGTTTCTTCAGCAGGTTCTCATACCATCAGACGCAAGTCAGGAAAAAAAACAAGATGAAGGTCTTGGTGGCCGTGGCAAGAAAGATGCTCGTCGCCATTTGGCATGTGTTGCATGACAACACAAATTACATTGACTTCAAAACTGATCGTAAACCATCCCAGACAAAAGGATGAACACGATATACCGTCCGCCAGAAGGCTATTACCTTTGTGATGGTCGCACCTCGTTTGCAAATTAACCATACTGACGGGCGGCTATGGAAGCCAGTTTGAGTTTCAGCTCGAAGAGGAAAGTATTACTATGTTTCTGCGCCCTTGTCATTACCGGGGCGTAAATGTTTGTGTGCCTTATCTTCTATTTCGTTGGGGAAAGTTACCTTTTGCGGAGACATTCATTATCGTTTTATAGAGGAAAGGTAATAAAATAAAACGTGTATTTGCAGAAAAGGAGTAAAATTTGTTTTGCATTGTCTTTTTATTGTGGTAACTTTGCACACACAAGGGTCGCCGACGCAAACGGCCGGCAAGCAATTCAGACATAAAAAAACAAAAAAAACAGAATACACGACTATGAACAGCTACAAGACTTTGGCTCTCGCCCTCTGCCTCCTCTCCTCGGGCGGCATGATGGCACAGAGCGCAGCCGGCGGAATCTCTCCCGAGATGCTCGCCAAGATTGAGAAATCACAGGGACAGAAACCTGCCGACAAGGCCCTGTTCAACGCCATCGCGTCGAACAAGATTGACGACCTGGCCCGCAACTTCGCCAACCAGGGCGACATCGACACCCACTTCAGCGTGGAAACTCCCAAGCAGAGCATACACGACCAGAAAAGTTCCGGCCGCTGCTGGATGTTCTCCGGCCTCAACGTG
>CALGHW010000428.1 GCA_937916075.1 uncultured Prevotella sp. | reverse complement strand
TCGTCGCAATACAACGTGAGAGGCGGCAGCTTCGACGAAAACTCGGTATATATAAATAATGTGGAAGTGTATCGCCCCCTGCTCATCCGTAGCGGACAACAGGAAGGCCTGAGCATCATCAATCCCGACATGGTGGAGTCGGTGGGCTTCTCGTCGGGCGGATTCGAGGCCAAATACGGCGACAAGATGTCGTCGGCACTCGACATCACCTACCGGCGGCCCAAGAAGGCCGAAGGCTCCCTGTCGGCATCCCTACTGGGTGCGTCGGCCTATGTGGGAGTGGGCGGAAAGAAGTTTGCCATGAGCCACGCCCTGCGCTACAAGACCACCCAGTACTTGCTCGGCTCGCTGGACACCAAAGGCGAATACCGGCCCAACTTCCTGGACTACCAAACCTACATCAGCTATATGCCCAACCAGCGGTGGACGATAGACTTCATCGGCAATATCTCGGAGAACCACTACAACTTCGTGCCCAGCGACCGGGAAACTACGTTTGGAACGATGGAGAATGTCAAGTCATTTAAGGTATACTTCGACGGACAGGAGAAGGACGTGTTCCGCACCTACTTCGGCACCATGAGCATTGCCCGCAACTTCACGCCCGGCACCAAGCTCACCCTGCTGGCCTCGGCCTTCTCGACCAAGGAGCAGGAGACCTATGACACACAGGGACAATACTGGCTCGACGACACACAGACCAGCGAGAACCTGGGGGTGGGCACCTATATGGAGCACGGACGCAACTACCTGAAGGCCCATGTGGAGAGCTTCAAGCTGATGCTGAACCACAAGACCAAGCACCACGCCATCGAGAGCGGGCTGACCTACAAGATAGAACACGTGGAGGAAAAGGCACGCGAATACGAGATGCGTGACTCCAGTGGATATTCCATCCCCCACTCTGCCGACCGGCTGGACCTCATCTACTCGCTCAGTTCGAAGAACTCCATCAACAGCCACCGCATTGAAGGCTATGTGCAAGACACCTACCGCTTCAGCTCGGGCGACAGTGCCCGCACCACGCTCTACACGTTCAATTATGGTGTGCGGTTTGCCAACTGGTCGTTCAACAAGGAGACCATCGTGTCGCCACGGGTGTCGCTGGCCATCATCCCCGCCTTCAACCATGACCTGACCTTCCGCCTGGCCACCGGCCTGTATTACCAGGCACCCTTCTACAAGGAACTGCGTGACACGACTACTATCAACGGCAATACAGTGGCCCTGCTCAACAGCAAAATCAAGAGCCAGCGAAGCATCCACTTCGTGGCGGCCATGGACTATAAATTTAAGATGAAGGACCGCACCTACAAGTTCACGGCCGAGGCCTACTACAAGGCGCTGAGCAACCTGATACCCTATAACATCAACAACGTGAAGGTGACCTATTACGGCGAGAACTCCAGCAGCGGATATGCCGCCGGACTCGACCTGAAGCTATACGGCGAGTTTGTGCCGGGCACCGACTCGTGGCTGACTTTCTCCGTCATGCGCACCCAACAGAAGTTTAACGGCCAGTGGATACCAATGCCCACCGACCAGCGCTATGGCATCAACCTCCACTTCACCGACTATTTCCCCGGCACCGAACGCTGGAAAATGACCCTCCGTTTGGCCTTTGCCGACGGACTGCCCTTCGGTGCCCCCCATAAAGGACTGGAATACCAGAAGTTCAGGGCACCGGCCTACAAGCGCGCCGACATCGGACTGAGCTATCGGGCCT
>CALGHW010000427.1 GCA_937916075.1 uncultured Prevotella sp. | reverse complement strand
GTTGCCTGATTACGAAGAGAAAGTTGCCAAGTTTCTCCCAGAAATCAGGCAACTTGATTTTCTCGGCATGAATGTAATAAAATATCATTAAAGAAGACTGACGCCTTCATCACGTTCGTGGTGGGTGAGATAGATAGAAATGAATGTTTTATCTTTTATTTCACTCATTTGCACTAACTTTGGATAAGTTAGGCTGCATTCGGAAATAAAATAATGAGTGAACTCATCTTTTATTTCACTCATTTGCACTAACTTTGGATAAGTTAGGCTGCATTCGGAAATAAAATAATGAGTGAACTCATCTTTTATTTCACTCATTTGCACTAACTTTGCAGTCTCTTATCAGACGACACAACAAACATAACAACAATAAAGATTATGGAACAGAAACTTTTCATCTACAATACCCTTTCACGCAGAAAGGAGTTGTTTCAGCCCCTCCATGCTCCTCATGTGGGCATGTATGTCTGCGGTCCTACGGTTTACGGCGACCCCCATTTGGGACACGCCCGTCCGGCCATCACGTTCGACGTGCTCTTCCGCTACCTGAAGCACTTGGGCTATAAGGTGCGCTATGTGCGCAACATCACCGACGTGGGCCACCTGGAGCATGATGCCGACGAGGGCGACGACAAGATAGAGAAGAAGGCACGCCTCGAACAGCTGGAGCCGATGGAGATAGCACAGTATTACACCAACCGCTACCATGACGCCATGGCAGCCCTCAACGTGCTGCCGCCCAGCATCGAGCCTCATGCCTCGGGACATATCATCGAACAGGAGGAACTGGTCAAGCAGATACTGGACAACGGGTATGCTTATGAGAGCAACGGGTCGGTGTATTTCGACATTGAGAAATATAACAAGGACCACCACTACGGCATCCTCTCCCACCGCAACCTCGACGATGTAATCAACAACAGCCGCGAGCTCGACGGCGTGGGCGAGAAGCACAACCAGGTAGATTTCGCCCTCTGGAAGAAGGCCAGTCCGGAGCATATCATGCGCTGGCCCAGTCCCTGGAGTGACGGATTCCCCGGCTGGCACTGTGAGTGTACAGCCATGGGACGCAAGTATCTGGGCAACCACTTCGACATCCACGGCGGCGGTATGGACCTCGTGTTCCCCCACCATGAGTGCGAGATAGCACAGGCCGTGGCCAGCCAGGGCGACCAGATGGTGCGCTACTGGATGCACAACAATATGATTACCATCAACGGACAGAAGATGGGCAAGTCGCTGGGCAACTTCATCACCCTGGAGCAGTTCTTCACGGGCAACCACGAGAAGCTGGAGAAGGCTTACTCGCCCATGACCATCCGCTTCTTTATCCTTTCGGCCCACTACCGCGGCACGGTGGACTTCTCCAACGAGGCCTTGCAGGCCAGCGAGAAGGGCATGGAGCGACTGATGAACGGCATCAGTGACTTGGAGCGCGTGCCGGTGAGCGACAAGTGTGACGCCGAGACGGAGAAAGTGGTGAAGGAACTGCGCCAGAAGTGTTACGACGCCATGAACGACGATTTGGCCACGCCGCTCGTCATCAGTTACCTCTTCGAGGCTTGCAGCACGGTCAACAAGCTGATAGACCACAAGGCCACCATCTGTGCCGACTGTCTGAAGGAGCTTTCGGACACCATGCGCACGTTTGCCTTTGACATCCTGGGCTTGAAGGAAGAAAAAGCGGGGTCTAACGATGCCCGTGAGGAAGCCTTCGGCAAGGTGGTGGACATGGTGCTCGACCTGCGCGCCAAGGCCAAGGCGGCCAAGGACTGGGCCACCAGCGACCAGATACGCGACGCGCTGGCAGCCGACGGCTTTGAGGTGAAGGACACCAAGGACGGTGTGACCTGGCGGCTGAACAAATAAGTATTTGTCTGACTTGTGGCAAGGCTTGGGCCGGCTAGAAAATCATCAATATTCAAAAAGGTGTGTCAGTGGAATGGCACACCTTTTTTGTCCCTGCGCAAACCGCAGTTCTCCTCAACATGAAGGAGAATACCTGTATTACTTAGTGGCGCAAGAGGTCAAATTATGTAAAAATAAGAAGTTCAGGACATTTTCAAAGATAAAATACAGTCCGTTTATCGGTGTAATAGACCTATCTTTGCACCCTGAAAAGTGCCTTGAAAGAAGGAAAAGGAATTGTAAGATGCCTATATGTCTCATAACAGTGCGATATAGGATAAAAGGCACAGGAAGAAAAGACAAAAGTAAGAAAAGAAAAATCAGGAGAAAACGACCATGAGAAGATTGAGAGTAGTGCTTGTCGGTGTGTTGTGTGCCCTTGTCCTGCAAGGAGCAAGAGCCGGCGAGAAGGTGGTGCCCATACATTTCGGCGATATGGACCAGTGGGTGGTGCGCCACATCAAGGAGTCGGGTGTCATCGGAGGAAAGACCAAGACCGTGTATGCCATTGGTCCCAACCGGACCATCGAGGGCAACAAGCCTTATACCAACCTGGGCGGATCGCCTTGGGGCACCAGCAACGTGATGGCCAAGGTGATGGGAATTACCAAGACCAACAACTCCGTATACCGCGACCGTCACGGCAGCGGCTATTGTGCCAAGATGGAGACCCACATCGAGACCTGCCGCGTGCTGGGCATGATGAACATCAAGGTGCTGGCCGCCGGCAGCATTTATCTGGGTGACATGAAAGAACCTATCACCGGCACCAAGGACGGCCCGAAGAATATGAACTGGGGTGTCCCCTTCACCGGACGGCCCAAGGCCCTGCGCTATGACTATAAAGTGGCCGTGCCGGGCACGAAGAACCGCATCAAGGAGACTGGCTTCAGCGGAAAGTCTACCGTGGCCGGGCAGGATTACTGTATCACGGTGTTCTACCTGCAACACCGCACCGAAGACGCCAAAGGAAATATCACCGCCAAGCGTGTGGGCACCATGGTGGTGAAATACGGAAGGACGACCAATGGGTGGGTGGACAATGCCACCTACGAGATACTCTATGGCGACATCCGCCACAACCCTCACTACGATGCCTCGACCATGGGGCTGCGCTCGTGTGACTATGCGCGCAACAGCAAGGGAAAGAGCGTGCTGGTGCGCGAGACGGGATGGGCCCCAGCCAACGAACGCCCCACCCATATGGTGCTTCAGTTCTCGTCGAGCCATGGAGGCGCCTATGTGGGCACACCGGGCAACACCTTCTGGGTGGACAACGTGAAACTGGTATATTGACGGAGTGTGTATAAAAGACGACGAAAACCGAATTGTATGTATCCGAACAGATGCACCGGGCTGTGCCTGGTCTTGATGACATGGTTCTTGTGGTTGGCTGTTCCGGAGAGTGGACGGGCACAGGAGAGGACCGACAGCGTGCAGACGGACAGCACGCAGGCTGGTAACGGACGGAAACGAAGTCTTGTGGGCAAGTTTCTGGCCTACTTCAATGATGCCAACAAAAACAAGAAAAACCACAGGTTTGACTTCAGTGTTATCGGAGGGCCCCACTATGCCACCGACACCAAGCTCGGCATCGGGCTGGTGGCCGAGGGACTTTACCATTCGGCAAAAGCCGACTCGTTGTTGCCCCCGTCGCACGTGGCCCTCTTCGGCGACGTGTCAACCGTAGGATTTTATATGCTTGGCATCCGTGGCACCCATATCGCCCCCCAGGACAAGTACAGGCTGGACTATACCGTATACTTCTATGACTTCCCGTGTCACTTCTGGGGCATGGGTTACGACATGGGCGATAATGACGCCAACAAGAGTGACATGAAACGGTGGGAGGCGCAAGCCAAGGCCAGTTGGCTGTGGCGACTGACTGACGGGCTTTATCTCGGTCCGACGGTGGCTGTGGACTATGTGAAGGGCAAGGACATTGAGCGTCCGGAACTGTTGGCTGGCATGGACAGCCGCACCTGGAACCTGGGTGTGGGCTTCTCGCTGGTCTACGACACGCGCGATGTGCTCACCAATCCACACAAAGGCGTGTTTCTCAACTTGATGCAACTGTTTCGTCCCGGCTTTCTGGGCAACGACTATGCCTTTGTCACTACCGACCTGCGCACCGATGGCTACCTGCGCCTGTGGAAGGGGGCCATTGTGGCCGGTGACTTCCGGTCGCAATTGAATTTCGGCCATCCGTCGTGGGGCATGATGGCACTCCTGGGCAATTCCTATTCCATGCGCGGCTATTATGAAGGACGTTATCGCGACAAGCACAAGATGGAAGCCCAGATAGAGCTGCGCCAGCATGTGTGGAAGCGCAACGGCATCGTGGCATGGATAGGCGCGGGCACCGTGTTCCATGATTTTTCACAGATGTCCTTCAGCCACATCCTTCCCAACTATGGCCTGGGCTATCGTTGGGAGTTTAAGAAAAATGTAAACGTCAGACTCGACTATGGCTTCGGCCGTGGCGGACAGTCTGGATTCCTTTTCAACATCAATGAAGCCTTTTAAACAGTTTTGTCACTGGTGCCTCCATCCGCACCACTTATTTTTGATAACTCTTATAGTCCTGTTGCTGCCCAATGTGGCCCTGTGTTTCACCGAGCGGATGTCGATTCTGGCCGCTTTGGCCAACGTGTTACTGCCCGGCGGAGCTTACTGGCTGTTGCTCACGCTGAGCCGTAAGCCAGGCCGCATGGTGTGGGGACTCTTCTTCTTCATCTTCCTGGCCGCCTTCCAGTTGGTGTTGCTCTATCTCTTCGGACGGAGCATCATTGCCGTGGATATGTTTCTCAACCTGGTCACGACCAACCCCGGTGAGGCGATGGAACTGTTGGACAACATGACACCTGCCATTGTGGGCGTGGTGGTGGTCTATGTGCCCGTGCTGACGCTTGGCGTGATGAGTATACTTGGAAAAGAGGAGGCCAGCAGCGCCTTTCTGGTCCGTCAGCGTAAGGTGGGCGGCATTGTCTTGGGAGCTGGTGTGCTGGCCTTGGCCGGTTGTTATCTCTCAGACAAAGACTATCGGGCCGAGCTGCAACTCTATCCGGCCAACGTGGTTTATAATATGGTGCTGGCCGGTGAGCGTACCTACCAGACCGAGCATTATGCCGAGACCTCCAGAGGATTCTCTTTCAAGGCCCACGCCACCCATCCCCGGAATTGGCGGGAGGTGTATGTGCTGGTCATCGGAGAGACGGCCCGGTCCTGCGAGATGGGGCTTTATGGCTATGGCCGGACCGTCCTGCCACAGCTTCAACACGAGGACGGCCTGGTGGCCTTCACCAATGTGCTCAGCCAGAGCAACACCACCCACAAGAGTGTGCCCATGCTCCTCTCGGCCGCTTCGGCCACTGATTATGACCGTATTTATAAGGAGAAAGGCCTCATCGAAGCCTTTCGGGAAGCCGGATTCCACACTACGTTTTTGAGCAACCAGTTGCCCAACCACTCTTTTATCGACTTCTTTGGCGAGGAGGCCGATGAGTGGCTCTTTGTCAAGGAGACCTCCGCTGAGGGCAAGAATACGCCCGACGGCGCCCTGTTGCCCTTGGTGGACAAGGTGCTGGAGCGCAAAAGGGCCAAGGAGTTGATTGTGCTCCATACTTACGGCTCCCACTTCAACTACCGTGACCGCTATCCTCGTGCGGCAGCCCGTTTCCGTCCAGACGATGCGTCGGAAGCCAAGGCTTCCAACCGCGGCCAACTCGTCAATGCTTACGACAACTCCATCCTCTATACAGAAAATTTCCTGTGTGGGCTGATTCAAAGGATTAACCAGCCGGGAGTAGCCTCGGCCATGCTCTATACGTCCGACCATGGAGAGAATATCTTCGACGACGCCCGCGGGCTGTTCCTCCATGCCTCCCCCATCCCGAGCTACTATGAATTACATGTACCCTTCCTCGTGTGGCTCTCAGACACCTATCAAGCAGCCTGTCCGTCGGTGTTGCCTACCCTGCGGGCCAACCGGAAAGAGCCGGTGGCCAGCAACGCCTCCACCTTTCACACCATGCTCTCGCTGGCAGGCATAGCCACACCCTATCGGGCCGACACCCTCTCGGTGGCCAGCGACCGGCTCCACTCAGCTCCCCGCAGCTATCTTAATGACCATAACCAAGCCGTCAGTTTGGAGCGGGCCGGCCTGGGAGTGGAAGACTTCCTGTTGCTGAGGCAGCACAGCGTGACGTATTGAGGACAGAAAGCAATAAAAGTATTTAAATATTTTTACTTTTGTTACTTTTTTCGTATATTTGCAACGGAATTGCGAAATAAGGAAAACGTAAACTATGGCAAAGATAGCTAACTGGTCTGACGATTATTGGTTGCTGCTCCTTCAGGCGTATCTGCAAAAGCCCGAAGGCGTGAAGCCGGTGTATAGTAAGGTGTTAGTGGATTTAGGGATGGAGCTCCATATCCATCCGTCTAAGTTACGGTCCAAGATGGAGGAGCTGGTACAGCGGGAATCCCCCCTATTGAAGCGTCTTTGGGAGAATTACGATGGCAACATCCGGCGGCTGAACAAGGCCGTCCGCCAATTGCGCGAGATGAAAGGCTTTGGCCGTGGCGAAGAGTTTTATGACGGCGTGACGGTGAAAGAGACCTTCGAGAGGGATTTTCGCCCCACGAAGGCCGATGCCCGCATACTGCCTGTGACGCTGATTTTGATACTCAACCTTTATTTCCAACTCACACCGGCCACGATGGTGGCCGACACGCCCGAGGTGGTTGAGCTGGCGCGGCTGGTAAGGCTGAAGCCGGCCGATGTGGTGGATATCCTTGTCGTCTTCCAGCATTGTGACCCTTATCTCAATCGCCAGGATCCCTTAATCAGTCCTTTTTTTGGCCCATGCAAGGACGTGTGGCAACGTTTTGCCACCGAGAGTCCTGAGCGTTTGGACGCGTTGGCAGCCGAATTGTCAGACTATTTCAAGGCATAGCGATTAGGTAAAAGGTGTGTCTTGATGTTTGGGAGAATACCGTGGGACAAGATAAGGACAATACAAGGTAAGCGACATATCGGTGATAAAAAGGAACGATTTCATTTTGTATTGTCTTCGATTTGTGCTACCTTTGCCCCCAACAACGATGTATAATAAAGGATAATAAGTATGGATCAAGGTCAGGTGCAAGTACAAAAGCAGGAACAGGCGCTGAAGCAGACCCAGAGTATCACCCAGCAACAACTGTTGCAGGCAAGGCTTGTTGAGCTGCCTGTGGCTCAACTGATAGACAGAATCAACACCGAGATGAACGACAATCCGGCTCTGGAGGCCGACGCTTCCGGAGAACAGCCTGATGACATGCATGACAATTATGACGACGGAGCCGTGGAGAGCGGGGCCGACGACGACTATGATGTCCAGCATGAGCGTGAAGAGCGACAGTCGGCTCTCGATGAGGCTCTTAACAACATCGGGCGCGATGACGAAGACCTTCCCGTGTACCACGGCGGTTCAGCCAATGCTGTGGACGAACAGCCGGAGATGGTCTATGGCGACACCACCTCGTTCTATGATGAGCTGAAGGAGCAGATGGGCGAGATAGACCTGACCGACAAACAGGAGCAGGTGATGGAATACCTCATCGGATCGCTCGACGACGACGGGTTGCTCCGTAAAAGCACCGACAGCATAGCCGACGAACTGGCTATATACCATAATATAGATGTCACCCAAAAAGACGTGGACGAGGTGTTGGCCAAGCTCCAGGAGTTTGACCCGGCCGGTATCGGCGCCCGCTCGCTTCAGGAGTGCCTGCTGTTGCAGATAGACCGTCGTGACGACTCTCGGTTGAAGACCTTGATGCACAAGGTCGTCAAAGACTATTTTGACGAGTTTACCAAGAAGCATTGGGATAAGATACAGTTGGCGTTGGGACTTACCGACGACCAGGCCAAGACCCTCAACCGTGAACTTTGTAAGCTGAACCCCAAGCCCGGCGCTTCCATGGGCGAGGCCGTGGGACACAGCATGCAGCACATTACCCCCGACTTTATAGTAGACACACAAGACGACGGAACGGTCACCTTCACGCTCAACAACGGGGAAGTGCCCGAGCTCCATGTGTCGCAGTCGTTTGCCGACACGATGAAGGAGTATCAGGACAACCGGAAGAACATGAGCCGGCAGATGAAGGAAGCCCTACTCTATACCAAGAAGAAGATAGACGCCGCCCAGGGATTCATCGAGGCCATCAAGATGCGCCGCCATACCTTGAGTGTGACCATGCAGGCCATCATCAACTGGCAGCACCGCTTTTTTGAGGACGGGGACGAGGCGTCACTCCGGCCGATGATTCTCAAGGACATTGCCGAGAAGACAGGGCTGGACATCAGTACGGTGTCGAGAGTGAGCAACAGCAAGTATGCGCTCACCCGTTGGGGAACCTTCCCTCTGCGCTATTTCTTCAGTGACAGTTATGTCACGGAGAACGGTGAAGAACTGTCCACCCGCCGAATCAAAGCAGCCTTGCGCGACATCATCGACGGGGAAGACAAGAAGCGTCCACTCAACGATGACGCCCTCAAGGACGAACTGAAAAAACAAGGTTTTCCGATAGCCCGACGCACGGTGGCCAAATACCGTGAGCAACTGGGTATACCGATAGCACGACTGAGACGATGAAACATCACAATATAATCTTGGCGGCACGGGTGATGAGCCTGGTGTTCACCCCCTTCTATCTGCCGATTGTAGGCTTGATCGGACTGTTCCTGTTCAGTTATTTGAGCCTGTTGCCCCTGCTCTACAAGCTCACGGTGCTGGTGGTAGTCTATCTCTTCACCATTTTGCTGCCCACGCTGCTCATCCACCTGTACCGCCGCTACCAAGGCTGGACGCTGATAGAGCTGGGACGCAAGGAGCGGAGAGCCGTTCCCTACATCATTTCCATCATGTGCTATCTCTGTTGCACTTATATCATGGAGTCCATGCACATACCCCACTTTATGGGGAGTATCCTGATAGCGGCTTTGCTGGTGCAGATAGTGTGTGCCTTTATTAATGTATGGTGGAAAATCAGCACCCATACAGCCGCCATCGGGGGCGTGACGGGGGCCTTGTTTGCCTTTGGCGAGATATTCGCCTTTAATCCATTGGGGTGGATTTGTCTCATGATTTTGCTGGGCGGATTGTTGGGCACCAGTCGCATGATACTCCGTCAGCACACGCTTTCTGAAGTCGTGGCAGGCTATCTGGTGGGCTTCGTGTGTGCCAGTCTGGGCATCCTCCTGGGATGATGTATAATCAAGAAAAAGTCAAACTATATATAATATGAAACCGCAAGTAAGTATTATCATGGGCAGCACAAGCGATCTGCCCGTTATGGAGAAGGCCTGCAAGTTCTTGGACGAGATGCAGGTGCCATTTGAAGTCAATGCCCTGTCGGCCCACCGTACTCCCGATGCCGTGGAGGCATTTGCCCGGGGTGCCAAGGACCGTGGCATCAAGGTCATTATTGCCGGTGCCGGTATGGCAGCAGCTCTGCCGGGCGTCATCGCCGCATCGACCACACTGCCCGTAATCGGTGTGCCTATCAAAGGAATGCTGGATGGCCTCGATGCCATGTTGAGCATCATCCAGATGCCGCCGGGCATTCCCGTGGCCACTGTGGGTGTCAATGGCGCACAGAACGCCGCTATCTTAGCGGTGGAGATGATGGCCTTGGCCGACAACGACCTGGCCGCCCGCCTGGCCGACTACAAGAGTGGCCTGAAAGCCAAGATAGAAAAGGCCAACAAGGACTTGGCCGAAGTGACATATCAATATAAAACAAACTAAAGAGGAAAACAAAGCGTGGAGAATCAGGAATGAAAAGAATTTGCAGGACTGTTGCCTGTCAACATACTTCTTTTTTTCATCCCTGATTCTCCACGCTTCTTTTTCACTTTACGGTAACGTTTCATTTTTAATCCATAATTTTCATTCTCATGTTAGATTTGTTTAATTACCGCCGCCGAGAGTCGTCCGAGGTTCATGTGGGAGCGACTCCTTTGGGCGGAGACAATCCGATAAGAATCCAGTCGATGACAACCACCTCCACAGATGACACGGCAGGGTCGGTGGCACAGGCCGAGCGTATCATCAAGGCCGGAGGAGAATATGTGCGCCTCACCACGCAAGGTGTGAAAGAGGCCGAAAACTTGAAGAACATCAATGCCCAGTTGCGGGCCGACGGCTATATGACCCCGTTGGTGGCCGATGTCCATTTCAATCCGCATGTGGCCGATGTGGCCGCTCTGTATGCAGAAAAGGTAAGGGTGAATCCCGGCAACTATGTGGACCCCGCCCGCACATTCAAGCACATGGAGTATACCGATGAGGAATATGCGGCCGAACTGAAGAAGATAGACGAGCGCTTCGTGCCTTTCCTCAATATCTGCAAAGCCAACCATACGGCCATCCGGATAGGTGTCAACCACGGTTCGCTGTCGGACCGTATCATGTCGCGTTACGGTGATACGCCAGAGGGCATCGTGGAGAGCTGCATGGAGTTTCTCCGCATCTGCAAGCGTGAGCACTTTGACGATGTGGTCATCTCCATCAAGGCCAGCAACACGGTCGTGATGGTACGCTCGGTACGCCTGTTGGTCGACACGATGGACCGCGAGGATATGCATTATCCCCTGCATCTCGGTGTGACGGAGGCCGGCGAAGGCGAAGACGGCCGCATCAAGAGCGCTGTCGGTATCGGAGCCTTGTTGGCCGACGGTATTGGTGACACCATCCGGGTGTCGCTCAGCGAGGAGCCGGAAGCGGAAATACCCGTGGCCCGTCATTTGGTGGACTATGTGACCCGCCGTGACAGACACCTGTTGATACCTGGTGTGCAGTATGAGGGATTTGATTATCTTCGTCCCTCACGCCGTGACACTCGGCCCGTTGCCGCTGTAGGCGGCGACCATCTGCCGGTGGTCATCAGCAGTCGCACACAGGGCTATGCGCCGTCAGAGGCCGACTATGTCTATATCGGTGACGGCCGACAGTATTTCGCCTCTTGTCCCGAAGAGCCAGGCCAGCCGTTGCTGGTAGACTTCAATGTCTACAATGAGTTGCGTGAAGCCCATCCCCGGCACACGCTTTATCCGATCTTCCCCTATAACGCCACCCCGTTTCTGACCTCCATGCAGGCCGATGCCAAGTTCCTGGTTCTCCAGTGGGGGGCTCCCAGTGAGGAATATCTGGCCTGTCTGAAATATCATCCGGAGGTGGTGGTGGTCTGTGTGAGCAACCATCAGAACCGTTTGGGTGAGCAGCGTGCCTTGGTGCATGAGTTGATGGCCAACGGTGTGAAGAACCCTGTCGTGTTCTGTCAGATGTACCGTCATGACGCGGCAGAGAAGAGCGACTTCCAACTGGAGTCGGCAGCAGATATGGGGGCTTTGATGTTCGACGGACTTACCGACGGCATCTGGCTGATGAACGAGGGCGACCTGTCGGCCACAGTCGTGGAGCAGACCGCTTTTGGTATCCTGCAAGCCGCCCGGTTGCGCATGACCAAGACCGAGTATATCAGTTGTCCCGGTTGCGGTCGCACGCTCTATGACCTCCGTTCCACCATAGCCCGTATCAAGGAGGCCACCAAGGACATGACCGGCCTGAAGATAGGCATCATGGGATGCATCGTCAACGGCCCCGGCGAGATGGCCGATGCCGATTATGGTTATGTAGGTGCGGGAAGAGGCAAGATATCCCTTTACCGCAAGAAGGAGTGTGTGGAAAAGAATCTGCCTGAAGCCGAGGCTGTAGACCATCTGTTGAGGCTTATCCATGAGGATGCCGCAGACGGCAAATAAACCGTTTTTCGTGTATATCAATGCAGGAGCCATATCCCGTCGTCGCTTTCGCAAGATGGGTATGGCTCCTGTATTTGCGTCTTACAATAAAAGATACAGAAGTGTTAAATTTTTATAGTGTTGTATCTTTTTATAAATAATATGCGCTTTTTTTAACGTAAAATCATTACCTTTGCGGCTGAAATATAGACGAAGTGAAAGCGCAATAGCGCAAAAACTCTTAAAATATGTATATTAGTAATCATCAAATATCAAGTTTATGAGGAAAAATCTACTACTTGCATCGGTTTTGACCCTTTCTGTATATACAGGATGGGCCCAGACATCGTATGAGACGGCCCTTGAAGCCAAGGAAGGCAACAATGCCTACACTGTGGAAGGAAGTGCGCCAGACTCCATCTTCTGGAAGTACATCCCCACGGAAGACTGCATTGGCTATGTCAACTCATCGGTAGGCTCGATGGGCGTTTACACCATTAGCGGTACGGATACCATCCAGTTGAAAGGCGCGCGTGCTTATCCTACAGTGATTTATCCTTTCCAGAAGGATGAACCTGTGTATTTCATGGCTTATGGCACGGGTGAGATGAGCTTTACACTTGACAAAAAGCTTGTCCCCGGACTGGGTTCAGGTCTGACCAAGGACAATGCGCTGAAGATAGAACTTGATACTGTCCAGTTTATTGGTAATGCCAAGGCAGGTGTCAACAACTATGACAACTACGACATGTATGCCACCTACACGGCCGACAAGGACGGTGTGTTGGAAGTGGTCACCAAGACTTACCTCTCCAAGGTTACAGCCGATGGCGCACCAGTTGATGTCAGCTATGACGCACAGTACAACAACGTGTACAAAATACCCGTGACAGCCGGCAAGGCTACCGAGATTGTCTTCAACACGAGCAATCCGTTCATGTTCTCGGCCCGCATGACCTATCCTACAGCCGGTTCGCTCGACAAGCCATTCACGCTTGCTGAAGGTGACAATACCGTTCCGGCCGAGTTCGGCACCTACTATTACACCTATGTGCCATCCAAGGCAGGTGTGATGACCATCAGCAGTTCCGACAATCTGGTGGGTGGCCGTGTGGCTGTCTATGCCAGCAAGGACAACATCACTTATAAGTTCCCCGCCAGTCAGTCGCCCATCGGCACGTTTAATGTGCGTACCGAGGTGACCAATATGTATGTGGGCAACACTTACTATATTGAAGTGTCGAAGGTGGAGGATACCGACGCTCCCCAGACCTTCCAACTGGCGTTTGAAGAGTATAAGCAGGGTGAGACGGAGGATAACCCCCTTGTGTTGGCAGAGATACCTACCGAGCAGACTCTGCCTTCTGCCCAGGGTACTTACTATTATGCGGTGAATGTTCCTGCCGGAACAGAGAAGTATCTGGCTGTCAAGGCCAAGAACCACCTTACCAACAAAGAAAACACCCGTGTGGCCATCTATCCGCAAGGCTTCTCTTATAACCCTGCGAGCGACAGCGTTTACGCCCGTTACAATGTGTCAGGCACGGACGACCAGACCTACATTATCCGTTGGATAGCCCAGGAGGAGGCTCCTGTGACATTCAATGTGAATTATGAGGACATCCAGGCCGGTGAGGTCATCACCAAGCCGTTGGCAGCCAAGGCCGGAAACAACACCATCAGCGGCAACGGCACCTGGTATTACACCTATACTGCTACCCGTACAGGCAAGCTCTCCATCACTGGTCCGGAGGACAATACCGACCTCGACATCACCTTCCCCAAGGGAACAGGCACGTATGACGGCGAATATGATGTGGTGAAGTCTGGCTTCACCTTCTCTATCGCTGCCACCAAGGGAACAACCTATCTCATCAAACTGATGGATGCCAAGGCTGATGATGTCTTCACACTGGAAGAGACTGACTTCGCCCAAGGCGAGAGCCGCGAGAATCCTATCGAGGTGACCGACAAGTATGACATCGACGGCAAGACAGCCGGCAACACTTGGTTGGTGTATGATGTGAAGAAGGCTGGTATGCTCGAAATCAAGTGCGACGCCACTTACGATTATTCCAGCGATGTGTCGGCCGGTAAGTCTACTGAGGACTATCTCCCCACACTGATGACCAGTGTAGAGGAGGGTGGCGACTATATCTCCAAGTATGAAGGCACCATCAAGGTGGCTGAGGGCGACAAGATCCTGGTTCACCTGCAGCTCAAGAACAGCCTTGACTTGGATGGCAAGACCGTTACTTTCAACTTGCGCGACTTTGAGCCGGGCGAGGACTTCTCCAACCCGCTCGAACTGACCGACGGCCTGACAGCCACTTTGCCTGCAGCCTCTTATGCTGTACCGGTATGGTGCAAGATGAATCTGACCAAGCCGAGCAAGTGGTTCTTCGACCTGAGCGGCTCTATTCAGGGCTATCTCTACAAGGGCAAGGAGGATGCCGCTGCCGACGTGAACAGCGAGATGCTCAACCTGAATGTGGAATATGGAGATGATTGGTCGGCCACCTACTCAATGTCTGACTCCATCAAGGCTGGTGAAGAGGGTGAATACTACTTCAAGTTCACCATGTCTTACGAGCCTGTTACTGTCAAGGTGACCATTACCGAAGATCCTACTTTGGGCATCAACACCGTGAACGGCAATGCCGCAGCCTTCCGCATGGTGGGCAATACCCTTGTGGTCAATGGTGACGCTGACGTGAAGGTGTACAGCCTGAACGGTGTGAAGGTAGCCGAGCGTAACGCTCAGGGCACACTCCTGCTGAACAAGGGTATCTATATCGTGAATGTGAATGGCAAAGCCCAGAAGATTGCCGTCAAATAAAGGAAGAAAGCGTTGAATCATCCTATTGAACGTTAAACTGTGAGAAGCAGAGATGTCGGAATCTCCAATCAGGGATTCTGGTGTCTCTGCTTTTATTTGTTTTTTAGAAGAAAAGAATACAAATCATTATAACCCTAAACATTATTTTAGAATATCGTATGAAAGGTCTTCAAAGACTGCTGTTCGCTACGCTGATCAGTGCCGGCTGTTGTCAGGAGGTGGCCGCTATCCGCGCCTATCCCTATCCGATATTGATGAAGCAGCCCGACGGCACCACCTTGTTGGTAAGAATACAAGGTGACGAGAATTTCCATTTTGTCACGTCGGCCGACGGTTATCTCCTGGGCAAGGACCCGGAAGGCTTTTTCCGTTATGTGGACTATGACAAGAAGACGGGCCGGAAGACACTCACGGCCCAGCGTGCCCACAACGCCACCGACCGTACCGCCGCTGAGCGACAGGTACTGTCACGCCTTCAGGCGGCCACACTGGTCAACCGTGATTTGTTGGCCCGCAAGCCTCTTACCCTCAAGGCCCCGGCCCGTACCCTGGGGCGTAACATTGTTTCTCCCGTGCGCAAGGTCGGAGCCAACGGAAAGGCTGAAGAGGCCCATGAATCGCAGTATCTTGTTATCCTGGTCAACTTCCAGGACAGCACCATGCGTCATACCCGGTCTGACTTTGATCGCTGGCTCAACGAGAAAGACTACAGTGTCAATGGAGGGACGGGCAGTGTGAAAGACTATTACCGAGACAACTCCATGGGAGCCTTCGTGCCCAATTTCCAGGTAGTAGGTCCTTATACGCTGTCGCAGCCCACCAAGTATTATGGCGAGAACACCAGTGACGACGCTGCCAGCGATGCCCGGCCGCGCGACATGGTCAAGGAAGCATGCCAGTTGGCCAAGGCCGACCATCCCGAGCTCGACTTCTCGCAGTTTGACAACGACGGTGACGGCGAGATGGACAACTGTTACATCATTTATGCCGGTTATAGTGAGGCCAGCACGGCCAACGATGACGACATCTGGCCCCACAGCTGGAACATGGGCGACGAGAAGATGGAGATAGACGGTATCACTGTCAATAACTACTCCTGTTCGGCCGAATTGGTGGGGATGCCGGGTGCAGGTGCCCCCTCGATGGACGGCATCGGTACCTTCACCCATGAGTTTGGTCATGTGCTCGGACTCAAGGACATGTACGACACCGACAGTTATACCAATGGCAAGGGACTCGACCCCGGTGCTTATAGCCTGTATGCTTCGGGCAGCTACAACAACAACAGCCACACGCCTCCCTGCTTGATGGCTTTCGAGCGTATGCAGATGGGCTGGATGAAAGAGGGTGAGGACATCCGGGAGCTCAACACCGCCGAGGATGTAACCCTGGCCTCCATCGCCGACAACAAGGCACGCTACATCAACGCCCAGCCCGGGCGCGCCGCCGGCACAGGCATGGAATGGTTTATCTTGGAGAATCGGCAGCAGACCGGGTGGGACAAGTACATCCCGGGTCACGGACTGCTCATCACCCATTATGACTATACCGACGAGATGGTCAAAGAATACTGGGACGTGAATGGCCCCAACAACAATGCCAAGCACCGCTGTATGTATATCGTGCCGGCCGACAATGTGGACGATGCCAACTCACGTCCGGGCGATACCTATCCCGGCACCTCGGCCAATACCTCGTTTACCGACACGTCGCGTCCTGCCGCCCGAAACTGGGACGGCGAGTCACTCGGTGTGCCAGTGACCAACATCACGGAGGATGGCGGCCAGGTGCGCTTCCAGGTGAAGGGCGGTGCCACGGTGTGGAACGTCATCAAGACGGAGATACCTGCCGAGATACGCGACACCCTGGCCACGTTTAAGGCCGACATCATCCATCATGAGGTGGATATCGACGAGGTGGGCTTCTGCTGGACTTTAGGCTCTGCCGAGCCGTCGCTGGGCGCAGCGGGCACATCCAGCAGTCCGGTAGCCGACATCCATACCCCACAGCTCACTGTCAACACCCTCCAGCCAGGCAGCAATTACACCGTGCGCTCCTATATGAAGCTGAGCGACGGTACCGTGGCTTATGGCTCGAGCATGCCTTTCAGCACCGAGTGCAAGACGGCCGAGGCTCCTTTCGTGGCCGACTTCACCTCCTGGACCAACGGACAGCCCGACTGCTGGCAGATAACCGACCGCAACGCCGACGGCACCACCTGGGTCATCGACGAGAGCTCCAACGCCATTGTCTACTCCTTCGACTACTGGAACGACGCCGACGACTGGCTGATCAGCAAGCGCCGCATCCATGTGCCCGACAATGGCGTGCTCTTCTTTACCCGTGGCGTGGCCGAGGAGACATCGGTCGAGAATCTGGAGGTTTACGTGTCGACCAAAAGCAGCGACATTGCCGACTTCAATCTGGAGCAGCGCTTCTCCTTTGCCGACTATTTCAGCCAGCAGCACATGGAGGAGGTCGACCTCAGCCGTTATGCCGGTCAGGATATCTATATTGCCTTCCGTTGTTGCTCCGACAAGATGCAGGGCGACCTGTGGCTTTGGAATGTCGTGGTGACAGAGAAGCTTGGTACTCCCGTCATCACCC
>CALGHW010000426.1 GCA_937916075.1 uncultured Prevotella sp. | reverse complement strand
CAAGCAGAAAGCCCGCGAATGGTACCTCATGGGCCAGATACAGACTGAACTGGGCAACCGCGACCTGGCCTACAAGGCCTACCGGAAGGTGGTGGCCCAGAACCCGCCTTACGAGCTGGAGTTCAACGCCCGCATCGCCCAGACAGAGGTAATGGCCAAGGGGCGCACCAAGCAGATGATACGTAAGCTGAAGCGGATGGCCGCCTCCGACAAAAACAAGGACTACCTGGACCAGGTGTATTATGCCATCGGCAACATCTATCTCACCGTCAAGGATACCACCAACGCCATTGCCGCCTACGAGAACGGCAACAAGAAGGCCACCCGCAGCGGCATCGAGAAGGGCGTGCTCCTGCTGCACCTCGGCAACCTCTACTGGGCCAAGGAGAAATACAGCGACGCCAAGCGGTGCTATGGCGAGGCCATTGGACTGCTGGACAAGGAGCGCCCCGACTACAATGAGCTGTCCAGCCGGTCGAAGGTGCTCGACGAGCTGGTGCCCTACACGGATGCCGTATACCTGCAGGACTCGCTCCAGGTGCTGGCCAAACTGCCCGAGGCCGACCGCAACAAGGCTATCGACCGGGTGATAGAGGCCTTGAAGAAAAAGGAAAAAGAGGAAAAACAGGCCGCCCAGGAGGCTGAGGCCGAGAAACAACTGCAGAAGCAGGGAGCAGTGGGCAACCGCACCGGCAACGCCACCGCCAACAATACCGCCGCCACGACCAACCAGCAAGGCACATGGTACTTCTATAACCCCATGGCCGTGCAGCAGGGCAAAACCGCCTTCCAGCAGCAGTGGGGCAAGCGCGACAATGTGGACAACTGGCAACGGACCAACCGCACCGTGGTCAACCTGGACGCCGGGACCACCGGCGGTGGAGAGGTGGCCGCCACCGACTCGGTGGGAGGCACTCAAGACAGCCAGAACAAGGAATCGCAGGACGACAAGGACAGCCAGGACAAGGAGAAGAAAGACGACCCCGCCGCCGACCCCCACAACCGGGAGTATTACCTGGCCCAGATACCCTTCACGGACGAGCAGAAGGCGGCCAGCGACGACATCATCAAGGACGGACTGTTTCACTCGGGCGTCATCTTCAAGGACAAGCTCGACAACCTGGGACTGGGCGAGAAGGCACTCGTGAGGCTCACCACGCAATATGCCGACTACGACAAGAACGACGAGGCCTGGTATCACCTCTATCTGCTCTACGCCCGGATGAGCAACACGGGCAAGGCCGACGCCTGTCTGGCCAAGCTGAAGAGCCAATACCCCGAAAGCCAGTGGACGGTATTGGTGACCGACCCTTACTTTGTGGAGAACGCCAAGTTTGGCGTGCATATCGAAGACTCGCTTTATGCCGCCACTTATGATGCCTTCAAGGCCGACCGCTACCAAGAGGTGAAGGCCAACACCCAAGTGTCGGCCGACCGGTTCCCCTTAGGACAAAACCGGCCCAAGTTTATCTTTATCGGCGCGCTGGGCAAACTCAATGAGGGCGACGCCACCGGCTGTGTGGCCGACCTCAAGACCGTGGTGGAGAAGTATCCGCAGAGCGAGGTGACCGAGATGGCCGGCATGATTATCAAGGGCGTGCAGGCCGGACGCACCCTGCACGGAGGCAAGTTTGACATTGGTGACATCTGGTCGCGGCGAGGGCAGGTCCTGGCCGACACCGACTCCACCAAGAACGACACGCTCAGCACCGACCGTAATGTGGGCTTCGTGTTCCTCCTGGCCTATCAGCCCGACTCGCTCAACGGCAACCAGCTGCTCTATGACCTGGCCAAGTATAACTTCTCCAACTTCATGGTGCGCAACTTCGACATCAGTGTGGACGACGACAACGGCATCAGCCGTATGATGGTGCGCGGCTTCCTGAACTACGACGAGGCCCTGCAGTATGCCCGGCAGCTCTATGCCGACCCCACGATGGCCACACGCCTGAAGGGATGCCGGCGAATCATCATCAGCGACGAGAACCTCAAGCTCCTGGGCACCCGCTACAGCTATGTGGACTACGAGCGCTTCTTCGAGGAGAAATTCGCGCCGCTGCCAGTCAGCAAAGAGCAGTTGCTCAACATCCCCGAGCAGGTGGAGCAGCAACCCGAGCCGGAAGAGGACGACAACACGCAGGGCAACCAGCAACAGCCCGGCAACAATACCAATAACAACAACAGCCCGCAGAACGACGGCGGACTGGATTTTGATGAGGACTTTTACAGATGAGCAATGGATTATTACTTTGGGTCGACGACGAGATTGACCTGCTGAGAGCACACCTGCTGTTTCTCGAAAAGAAAGGATATGAGGTGGTCACCGTGAGCAACGGTGCCGACGCCATCGAGCAGTGCCGGCAGCACAACTTCGACCTGGTGCTGCTCGACGAGATGATGCCTGGCATCAGCGGACTGGAGACCTTGCAGCGCATCAAGGAGATATTGCCGGCCGTGCCGGTGGTGATGGTTACCAAGAGTGAGGAGGAGAACATCATGGACCAGGCCATCGGCTCAAAGATAGCCGACTATCTCATCAAGCCGGTCAACCCCAACCAGATACTCCTGGCCCTGAAGAAAAACATACACCGCCGGGAGATAGAGACCGAGGTGGCCCAGACGGGCTATCAGCAGAGCTTCCAGCAGATAGCCATGCAGATAAGCGACTGCCGCACCTGGCAAGACTGGATTGAGGTGTACAAGCGCATTGTGCATTGGGAACTCGAGCTGAGCAGCACCGACAGCAACATGACCGAGATGTTGCAGATGCAGAAGGAGGACGCCAACAACGGATTTGCCAAGTTCGTCAAGAAAAACTATCTCGACTGGGTAAACGCCATCCAGCCCACCACGCCCCAGGCCGACCATCCGCTGATGAGTCCGGAGATATTCAAGAAGAAGGTGTTTCCCCTGCTCAACGAGGGGCATAAGGTGTTTCTCGTGGTGCTCGACAACTTCCGCTACGACCAGTGGCGGATGATAGCTCATGAACTGGGCGATGCCTTCGAGATACAGGAAGACCTCTATTACAGCATCTTGCCCACGGCCACACAGTATGCCCGTAACGCTATCTTCAGCGGACTGATGCCCGAGAAGATTGCCGAGATGTTTCCCGACCTGTGGGTGGACGAAGACGAGGAGGAAGGTAAAAACCTCAACGAAGGACCGCTCATCCAGACACAGCTGGAACGCTACCGCCGGCGTAACACTTATACCTATAATAAGGTGAACGACCCCGCCGGGGCCGAGAAGTTCCTGCAGAAGTTCAACCAGTTGACAAAGAGCGACCTTAATGTCGTGGTATTCAACTTCATCGACATGCTCAGTCATGCCCGCACCGAGTCAAAGATGGTGCGCGAGCTGGCCAACAATGAGTCGGCCTACCGGAGTATCACGCTCAGCTGGTTCCGCCATTCGGTCATCGCCGACTTCTTCAAGCTCCTGGCGCAGACCGACTACAAGGTGATTGTCACCACCGACCACGGCTCTATCCGGGCCAGCAAGCCGGTCAAGATAGTGGGCGACCGCAACACCAACACCAACCTGCGTTATAAGTTGGGCAAAAACCTGGGCTATGACAACAAAGACCTCTTTGTCATCAAAGACCCCCGCAAGGCCTACCTGCCGGCTCCCAACCTCAGCACCAGCTATGTGTTTGCCACAGGCGACAGCTTTTTTGCCTACCCCAACAACTATAACTACTACGTCTCCTACTATAAGGACACCTTCCAGCATGGCGGTATCTCGATGGAGGAGATGCTCATCCCCTTGATAACACTGACGGGGAAGAAACGAAAATAAGATAAAAAAACATATCAGTCATTATGGAAATCAAAATTCAGAGTATTGACACCATCCGCGAGGCGGCCCACGAGTTTGTGGCTGCCATGGGTGAGGCTACCGTGTTTGCCTTCTATGGCAAGATGGGGGCCGGCAAGACCACATTTATCAAGGCCGTGTGTGAGGAACTGGGCGTGGAAGACGTCATCACGTCGCCCACGTTTGCCATCGTCAACGAGTATCGCTCGGAGACTACAGGCGAACTGGTTTATCACTTTGACTTCTATCGCATCAAGAAGCTTGAAGAGGTGTATGACATGGGCTATGAGGACTACTTCTACAGCGGGGCCGTGTGTTTCATCGAATGGCCTGAGCTGATAGAGGAGCTCCTGCCCGGCGACGCTGTCAAAGTGACCATCGAGGAGCAGGCTGACGGCAGCCGAATCGTGAAGTTCTGATCCGGCATCGTCACCACACATAAAAAGGAGAGGGGCGTGTTGCTTGCGCAACACGCCCCTCTCCTTTTGGGTAGCCGCAGGGGCAAGCCCCCTTAGCAGTTTTCTTCCTGGAAGTCCATGTCGGCCTGGACGATGAAAAACACCTCTTCCGGGTCATAGTCGGCATGGTTCTCCTTGGCGGCCGTTTGGCACACGTGGTCGGCCACTTGCTGCAGGTCGATGTCCACAAAGCCCTCCTTGTCGGGCTGCGCGTCAAGGATGCCGCTGGTGAAATAGTAGTCCATGATACTCTCCATGATATACTGGAGGTCGGCGTCCTTGAACTTGTCTTTCAGGTCGGCCGGCAGACACTCACGGATATAGGCTATCTCGCGGGCATCCTCCTCTGCGTCCAGTTGGAGCTCTTCGTCAAAACTTGCCATGGCAGATGGGCTTTTACAGCAGTGACTGGAACTTCTCGTCAAGCTTTGACTTGGACACAGCGCCCACCAGCTTGTCGACTACCTCGCCGTTCTTGAAGAAGAGCAGGGTGGGGATGTTGCGGATGCCAAACTGGGCGGCAATCTCGTCGGCTTCCTCCACGTCGCACTTGCCTACGTTGATCTTGCCGTCGTATTCCTTGGCCAGTTCGGCCACGGTGGGAGCGATGGCGCGGCAGGGACCACACCAGGTAGCCCAGAAGTCTACTACAAGGGGCAGGCCCTCATTCTTGATACTCTCGAAATTCTCGTTTGTGATTTGTACTTCCATTGTCTTTTTTTATTCTTTTTTTGATGATAAATAAATATTCGTCTTTTTTGATGCAGATGTGTACAGACTGACAAATACCGTGCCACGAAAGTGTGTGTCAGTTGATTTTGTAGTCCAGTGCCGGCGAGCCTTCGATATAGCTCACCAGGTCGCGTCGCACGTCAACATACTTCTTGGTGCTCCTGAGCAACACGTGGTTCTTGTTGGTCGCGTCATACAGCTGGAAGAAGAGTTGGGTGGTGCCGGGATTGTCGTTGATGACCTCATTCAGTTCCTGCACCGTCTGCTCGCTGATTTCGTCGGCCTTGACCGAGATGGTAAACTTGGTGATGGCCTTCTTCTTGATATCCTGCAAGAACTCGATGTTCTGAATCTTGAAGTCATAGCGCCCGCTGTTCCACCGCTCGGCACACTTGGCCGTAATGTAGATGGTGCATCCTTCGGTGAACATGCCGTTCCACCGGCCCCAGTCACCGCCAAACAAGGCAATCTCGCCCGATCCCTCAAAGTCTTCGATGGTCACAAATCCGCAGGGGCGTCCATCCTTGGTGAACTTGGTGCGCACGGCTGTCACGATGCCGCCCAAGGTGACATCCTCGCGGTCCTTGAGTTTGGCCAGGTCGGCCAGGTCGGTGCATTTGGCGTTACACAGATTGTCAAGAATAATCTTATATTCGTCGAGCGGATGGGCCGACAGGTAGATGCCCACCAGGTCGCGCTCCCGGTTGAGCCGCTCGATGTCGCTCCACACCTCACCCTTTAATATCGGGGGCGTGGCTATCTCGATGGCGTTCTCGCCGCCGAAGAGCGAATTGCGCATCTGCGACTGCTCCTGCTGGTATATCTGGCCGTAGCGCACATAGGTGTCGATAAACTTCTCGCCCTTGTTGTTGGCGGCAAAGAAGTCCTCGCGCCGCATCTTCCCGAAGCTGTCAAATCCGCCACTGAGTATCAATGACTCGATGCTCTTTCTGTTGACCGCATTGAGGTTGACCCGCTGCACGAAGTCGAAGATGTCCTTGTAAGGCCCGTTCTGCTCGCGCTCGGTGATGATGGCGTCGGCCGCACTGCCGCCCACGCCCTTGATGGCGCTGATGCCAAAGCGAATCTCCCCCTTCTTGTTGGCGCTGAACTTCTGCCAGCTCTCGTTGACATCAGGTCCTAAGGTGGGGATGCCCATGGAGCGGCACTCGTCCATCAGCTTGGTGATTTCGTTGATGTTGTCCAAGTTACGGCTCATCACGGCAGCCATGTATTCTGCCGGGTAGTGGGCCTTGAGATAAGCCGTCTGGTAAGCCACCCACGAATAGCAGGTGGCGTGACTCTTGTTGAAGGCGTAAGAGGCAAACTTTTCCCAGTCGGCCCAGATTTTCTCCAGGACCTTAGGGTCGTGTCCGTTCTTTTTTCCTCCCTCGATAAACTTGGGCTTCATGGCGTCTACGATGGCCTTCTTCTTCTTACCCATGGCCTTTCGGAGCGCGTCGCTCTCGCCTCGGGTAAAGTTGGCCAACTGGCGTGACAAGAGCATCACCTGCTCTTGGTAGACGGTGATGCCATAAGTGTCTTTCAAGTATTTCTCCATGCAGGGAATGTCATACTTGATTTCCTCACGTCCGTTTTTGCGGGCAATGAAGGAGGGGATATAGTCCATAGGTCCCGGCCGGTAGAGGGCGTTCATGGCGATGATGTCCTCAAACGTGGTGGGCTGGAGCTCACGGAGATATTTCTGCATGCCCGGCGACTCAAACTGGAATGTGCCGATGGTTCTGCCTTCGGCATACAGCCGGTAAGTGTCGGCGTCGTCAATGGGAATGTTGTCCAAGTCGATTTCGTGTCCCACGGTCTTCCTGATGTTCTCCACGGCTTCCTTCAAGATGGAGAGCGTCTTCAGGCCTAAGAAGTCCATCTTGATGAGGCCGGTCGACTCGATGACATGGCCGTCATACTGCGTGCAGTGCAGCTTGTGGTTGGGGTCGCTCTTGTCGGCCGCCACAGATACCGGCACCCAGTCGCTGATGGGGTCTCGGCAGATGATGAAGCCGCAGGCGTGGATGCCCGTGCCGCGCACGGTTCCCTCCAGCATCTTGGCATAGGTCATGGTGTTGTGGAGCTTGGGGTCGCTGCTGGCCTCGGCGTCGCGTAGCTCAGGGATGCACTTGATGGCGTTGGGGAGGTTCATCTTCAGGCCGTCGGGCAACTTGTCGGGAATCAGCTTGCAGAGCCTGTTGGCCACGTCGAGCGGCAACTTTTCCACGCGGGCCACATCCTTGATGGAGTTTTTGGTGGCCATCGTGCCATAGGTGATGATATGGGCACAGTTCTCGTGGCCATACTTGTCTTCCACCCATTCCAGCACCTTGCCGCGTCCGTCATCATCGAAGTCGGTATCAATATCGGGCAAGGAGATACGGTCAGGATTGAGGAAACGCTCAAACAGCAGGTCGTACTTGATGGGGTCTATCTTGGTGATGCCGAGACAGTAGGCCACGACTGAGCCGGCGGCCGACCCACGTCCGGGGCCCACCATGACCCCTAATTGCTCGCGGGCCGAGTTGATGAAGTCCTGCACGATGAGGAAGTAGCCGGGGAAACCCATCGTCTTCATGATGTGAAGCTCAAAGTTGATACGTTCCTTGACCTCGTCGCTCAAGGGCATGGGGTAACGCTTCTCGGCTCCCTCGTATGCCAGTTTCGACAAGTAGTCAGCCTCAAACTTGATGCGGTAGAGCTTGTCGTAGCCGCCCAGCTTCTTGATTTTCTTCTCGCCCTCTTCCCTGGGCAAGGGATTCTCGCCGTTCTCGTCGCTGGTAAACTCCTTGAAGAGCTGTTCTTCGGTAAATTTCTTTCGCCATTCTTCCTCTGTTCCAAACGATTCGGGAATAGGGAAGAAAGGCATGATGGGCGCATGCTCGATATCGTAGGTCTCCACCTTGTCCAGTATCTCCAGGGTGTTGGACAGTGCTTCGGGCACATCACCGAACACCTCATTCATCTCCTCACGGGTCTTAAACCATTCCTGCTTGGAGTAAAGCATACGGGTAGGGTCGTCAAGGTCCTTGCCGGTGGAGAGACAGAGCAGGTGGTCGTGGGCCTCCGCGTTCTCCTGGTCCACGAAGTGGGCATCATTGGTGCATACCAGTTTGATTCCATATTCGCGGGCCAGTTCGATGATGACTTTGTTGGCCTTTTGCTGCAAGGGGTATGTCTCCCGGTTGGCGCGTATGGAAGGGTCTTTTACCTCATGTCGCTGGAGCTCCAGATAATAATCGTCGCCAAAAAGGTTTTTGTACCATTCCACCGCCTCGCGTGCCCCCTCGATGTCGCCCTTGAGAATCTTTGCCGGCACCTCGCCGGCGATACACGCCGAGCAGACAATCAGGTCCTCATGGTATTTCTCCAGGTCGGCCCGGTCTGTGCGTGGACGCATATAGAATCCGTCGGTCCAGGCGTTGGACACCAGCTTGATGAGGTTCTTGTAGCCGTGGTAATTCTTGGCCAGGACGATGAGGTGGTAGCCGCTCTTGTCACCGTTTTCGGCCACACGGTCTTCTTTGCGGTGGCGTGCCACATACATCTCGCAACCAAAGATAGGCTTGAAAGGTTCCTTGCCTTCCTCCTTTCGCTTGCCGTTGATTTTGTTGCAATAGTCGAAAAATTCCTTGATGCCAAACATGTCACCGTGGTCGGTGATGGCCATTCCCTTCATGCCGTTGGCTACCGCCTTGTCTACCAGCCGTGGAATACTGGACTGGCCGTCGAGTATGGAGTAGTAGGTGTGGACATGAAGATGTACGAAATCTTGCATAATCTGATGTCAAAAGTTTGTGGTTTTTGGAGTGCTAAGTTACACCGAATCCCTGAAATGGCCAAAGAAAAAGACGAAAAGTTTGCTGAATCAGCAAAAAAGGTGTACCTTTGCACCTAAGTTTAAAACAATCGAAAATAATCAGAAGACAACCGACAATGGGAAAGAGAATACGCAACCTGAAGAAGATAAGGATTCATCGTGAGGGCACCGACACGCTGATATTCAGTATGATTGGTCTCGTGGTGGTGGCCTTGTTGCTCTTGCACTTCTTTGAGTCAAAGGTGCCTTTCTGGGCTTTCGTCGCCGTCTTCGGAATCGCGTGGGCAATCGTACTTAACTTTTACCGCTGCCCTGTCCGTTATTTTAACGGCGAGACAGAGCGCGTGGTCGTGGCTCCTGCCGACGGCAAGGTGGTGGTGATTGAAGAAGTGATGGAAAACGAATATTTCCATGAGAAGCGACTGATGGTCTCTATATTCATGAGTCTGTTTAACGTGCATGCCAACTGGTTTCCGGTAGACGGAAAGGTGAAGTTTGTCCATCATCAGGACGGCAACTATCACAAGGCGTGGCTGCCTAAGGCCAGTGAGGAAAACGAGCGGGCCGATGTGATGATCACCACACCGGAGGGTGAGGATATACTCTGCCGTCAGATAGCCGGAGCCGTGGCGCGCCGCATCGTGACCTACGCCAAAGGTGGCGAGGAATGCTATATTGACGAGCATCTGGGCTTTATCAAGCTGGGCTCGCGGGTGGATGTCTATCTGCCGCTTGACGCTGAGGTCTGCGTGAAGATGGGGCAGGCCACTACCGGCGACCAGACGGTCATTGCCATGCTGAAGAAGAAATAGAAACAAGTGAAACGTAAAAACAAAGAGTGAAGAATTCCATAGCCGCCTAACCGTAGCCAACCATAGAATTCTTCACTCTTTAAATTTTAAATATTAGTCGTATGAAAAAGCATATTCCCAATTCGTTGACCTGTGGCAATCTCATTTCTGGTTGCATCGCTACCTTTTTTGCCTTCTCGGGACGTTATGAGTTGGCCTTCCTCTTTATTGTCATTGGTGCCGTGTTCGACTTCTTCGACGGCATGAGCGCCCGTCTGTTGGGGGTGTCATCCCCTATCGGCAAGGAGCTTGATTCCCTGGCCGATGATGTGACTTTCGGTGTGGCCCCGTCGGCCATGGTTTTCAACTTGCTTTCCACACTTGAATATCCGGCAGTGATGGAGCCGTTGCGTGGCGTGTTGCCTTTTGTGGCTTTCTTGATGGCTGCCTTTTCGGCCTTGCGCTTGGCCAAGTTTAATCTTGACGAGCGGCAGACCACATCCTTTATCGGTCTTCCCACGCCTGCCAATGCCCTTTTCTGGGCGTCCCTTATCGTGGGGGGCGAGAACTTCCTGGCCTCTTCCCCCTACATGGTGTTGGCCGTGTTGGTGATGCTGGCGGTGTGTTCGTGGCTGTTGGTGGCCGAGTTCCCGATGTTTGCCCTGAAATTCAAGCATTGGGGATGGAAAGGCAACGAGGTCAAGTATGTCTTTGTCCTGGTCAGCGTCCTGCTGCTTGCGGTCTTTCGCTTGGGAGGCTTCGCTGTCGTGATGGCATGGTATGTCATCCTGTCGGTTTACAACAATCGAAAGAAAGGCTGAGGTTGTAAGTGTTAACTTTCAGAAGGAGGATTTCTCATGTTGAATGTCTTGTTGCTTGTCCTGTTGGCGATAGTCTTTTTCGTGGCGGTCATCGTGCTCTATGTGTTCTATCTCATCCGTAGAACCTACCATCGGGTGCGGCATACCTTTAATGGTTCGTCGGGCTCGTCGCAGTCCGCGGGCCGCCAGGCGGATGACGCGCGAGGCCATCGGGGAGGCTCCCGTCAGGCGCAAGGCGGTGCGACCGTCTATGACACCCGGTCGGATGAGGTGGCCGGCCGCAAGATATTTTCAAAGGACGAGGGTGAGTATATCGACTATACAGACGTGTAGTCTTTGTCACGGGATGAATACACCTGCTTGGATAACGTATGGAAAAGAAGTTTATAAGAGATACCAACTTGCAATTGGCCAAGGAATTGATGGGGCATACAGGTTTTATTGAGGACGACATTGTGCTCAGTGACGACCCCAGTAAGTTGCCGATGGCTACCGAAGCTCGTCGCATGACCTTTATTCTGATAGCCTTGTGCCAGCAGGGAGAGGCCCGCTATACGCTCGACACGGTGGAGCATGTTGTGAAGCAAGATGATGTGATTATTATCACAGACCGGCATGTGGTGGACAATTTCTTGTCCAGTCCTGACCTGAAAGGATTGTTTATCATGCTCTCGGTCAAGTTCTTCTATGAGATGATGCGTAATGTGAGTGACGTGTCGTCGTTGCTGCTTTTCGCCAAGAGCCATCCCGTGGTCAGCCTTTCCGGTCGTGAGGCAGGTGTCTTTGCCAATTATTTCAGTCTGTTGAAGGAGAAGATGGCCGAGATAGACAATCATTTCCGGCGCGAGGTGACACGTACGCTGCTGTTGGCCATGTTTTATGATTTGAGCAATGTCATTTATCGGGTGCAGCAAGGCGGAATGGGCCGCCGTCAGTTGCGTGCCGACGCTATCTTCACCCGCTTTATCCAGTTGGTGGAAGAGAATTTCAGAAAGGAGCGCCGTGTCAGTTGGTATGCCAAGCAGATGTGTATCACGGCCAAGTATCTTTCGGAAACGGTGAAGCAGGTGAGCAAGCGCACACCCAATGAATGGATAGACAGCTATGTGACCCTGGAAGTCAGAGTGCTGTTGAAGAATTCAACCAAGGCCATCAAGGAGATAGCCCTGGAATTGAATTTCCCCAATCAGTCCTTTCTCGGCAAGTTTTTCAAGGAGCATGTAGGCATGTCGCCGTCAGCTTACCGAAAGAAAGGGTAGGCGTATTGTCCTTTTCAAGAGTCTTTGCGGTGGCACCTTCAGAGGTAGCCTTGCTCCTTCATTGCCTTGGCGGCGTCACACAACTCCTGATACCAAGCCGCTCCGAAGCGGCGAGTAAGCGGCCCTTCTAAAAACTTGTAGACAGGGAGCTGTAGCTCTTTACCTTTCTTGACCGCATCACGGCACACATTCCATCGGTGATAGTTGAGGCCAACCTTGCCCCCCGTCAACTGCACTTCGCGAATAGGGTAGAGCGCACAGCTGATGGGCTTGCAGAACCCCGTTTTACCAGCTCTGTAAGCCTTTTCGAGCGCACAGAAGCAGCAGCCGTTTTCATGGCAAGTGAACACGCAGTCTTTTCCGTTGACAATACTCGTCACCAAATCTCCGTCCGGGTCGGTATAGGCCACTCCTTGCTTGTCGATGACAGCCTGTGCGTTGGCTGCCAAATCGTCCCATACAGTGTCGAGAGCCTCCTCGATACCGCAAATCTCGTCGATAGTAACAGGCGCTCCGGCGTCACCCTCCACACAACATTCGCCGTGGCAGGCGTCCAGGTCGCAGCAGAAACATTCCGTAAAGATGTCCATGGACACCAATACATTCTCTATTTCAATAATCATTGAAAACAAAAAAAATTAAGTTGAATACTAAGAACTTATCTTACCATTTGATGGGCGTCTCGCCATGTTCCGACAGATAGGCGTTGGCTCTTGAGAAATGATGGTTGCCAAACCATCCGCCTCGGTTGGCCGACAGGGGAGAGGGGTGGACGGATTCCAGTATCAAGTGGCGTGAGCGGTCAATTAGTTTGGCCTTGCTGCGGGCGTATCCTCCCCAGAGGATAAACACCAAGTGGTCGCGCTTGGCATTGAGGGCTTGGATAGCCGCGTCGGTAAACTCCTCCCATCCCTTACGCTGGTGGCTTGCCGCCTGGTGCGCTCTCACGGTCAGCGTGGCGTTGAGCAGCAACACCCCTTGCTTGGCCCATCGGGTAAGGTCGCCCGACGAGGGCATGGGCGTGCCTAAATCCAGCTCAATCTCCTTGAAAATATTGATGAGTGATGGCGGAAAGGGAATACCGTCATTGACCGAGAAGCTGAGTCCTTGAGCCTGTCCGGGTTCATGGTAAGGGTCTTGTCCGATGATGACCACTTTCACCTGGTCGAACGGACAAAGGTTGAAGGCGTTGAAGATGAGGTTGCCCGGCGGATAGCATGTCGTGTGCAGGTATTCAGAGCGTACAAAGTTGGTGAGATTGATGAAGTACTGCTTGTCAAACTCCGCTCCGAGATGCTTGCGCCATGATTCTTCTATTTTGACATTCATTGTTGTTCTGTTGATTCTTTGATATGATAGACCCTTTTGTCTGTCGGCAAAGTTAATGAAAAAGGGGGACATGGCAAAACGAATCCCGCTCATTTTGCGGATGCGTATAGGAACGGGCGGAGCCTGCGGGCGCTTCGTGGAAGTGACGAGATGATGCTAAAATGCTTTTTTACATCATATTATTTTGCTGTCTGCTAAAAAAAAACTACTTTTGCCGTGTCGAAATATCAAATAACTAAAAGAATATATGAGTTTGAAAATCGTTGTACTTGCCAAGCAAGTACCTGACACAAGAAATGTGGGCAAAGACGCCATGACGGCCGAAGGCACCGTAAATCGTGCCGCACTGCCCGCCATCTTCAATCCTGAAGACTTGAATGCCTTGGAACAGGCACTGCGTTTGAAAGAGCAGAATCCCGGTTCTACAGTAGGTATCCTCACCATGGGTCCTCCACGTGCGGCAGAGATTATCCGTCAGGGCCTCTACCGTGGCGCTGATACAGGCTGGTTGCTGACCGACCGGCTCTTTGCCGGAGCCGACACCCTGGCCACCTCTTATGCCCTGGCTACTGCCATTAAGAAGATAGGTGACGTGGACGTTGTCATCGGCGGTCGTCAGGCCATTGATGGCGATACGGCCCAGGTGGGTCCCCAGGTGGCCCAGAAGTTGGGCCTCTCGCAGGTCACTTATGCAGAGGAAATCCTCAAGTGCGAGGATGGGAAGCTCACCATCCGCCGGCATATCGACGGCGGCGTGGAGACGGTTGAGGCTCCGATGCCTGTCGTGGTGACGGTCAATGGAAGTGCCGCTCCCTGTCGTCCCGCCAATGCCAAGCTGGTGATGAAATACAAGCGGGCCACAGCTCCCCTGGAGCGTAAGGCCGACGACAAGTATAATTACCTCTATGAGGAGCGTCCTTATCTGACGCTTCATCAGTGGGCCGTGGCCGATGTAGACGGCGACCCGCAACAGTGTGGTCTCAGCGGCTCGCCCACCAAGGTGAAAGCCGTGCAGAACATCGTGTTCCAGGCCAAGGAGAGCAAGACGCTCACCGCCAGTGACGCCGACATCGAAGGACTGATAACAGAATTGTTGAACGAGAAGATTATTGGATAAATGAATAACGTATTTGTATATATAGAGATAGAGGGCACTGCCGTGGCAGAGGTGTCTCAAGAGCTGCTCACCAAGGGCCGTACGTTGGCCGACAGGCTGGGCGTTGAACTCCATGCGGTAGTTGCCGGAACAGGTATCAAGGGACAGGTGGAAGACCAAATCTTGCCTTACGGCGTAGACAAGTTGTTTGTCTTCGACGGTGAGGGGCTCTTCCCCTATACTTCCGCTCCGCATACAGATATCCTCGTCAATCTTTTCAAGGAAGAGAAGCCTCAGATATGTCTGATGGGCGCCACCGTGATAGGCCGTGACCTCGGCCCCCGGGTGTCGTCTTCGCTCACCAGCGGACTGACAGCCGACTGTACCCAGCTTGAAATCGGAGATTATGATGACAAGAAGAGCGGCAAGCACTATGACAACCTGCTCTATCAGATTCGTCCTGCCTTCGGTGGAAACATCGTGGCTACCATCGTCAATCCCGATCATCGTCCGCAGATGGCCACCGTGCGTAGCGGTGTGATGAAGAAAGCCCTTTATGAGGGGCATGCCAAGGGCGAGGTGGTTTATCCGGAGGTCGGCCAGTACGTGTCGCCGGAGGCTTATGCCGTGAGGGTGCTCGACCGTCATGTCGAAGCCGCCAAGCACAATCTCAAGGGCGCTCCCATCGTGGTGGCCGGTGGCTATGGCGTGGGCAGCAAGGAGGGCTTCGACCTGCTCTTCCAGTTGGCCAAGGAGCTTCATGGAGAGGTAGGCGCCAGCCGCGCGGCCGTGGATGCTGGTTGGGTGGACCATGACCGGCAGATAGGTCAGACGGGTGTCACCGTTCATCCCAAGGTGTATATCGCCTGTGGCATCAGCGGGCAGATACAGCATATCGCCGGTATGCAGGACTCGGGCATCATCATCTCGGTGAACAGCGACCCCAACGCTCCCATCAATGCCATTGCCGACTACGTGATTACAGGTACCGTAGAGGAAGTGGTTCCGAAACTCATCAAGTATTATAAGCAGAACAGTAAATAAAACAACGAACAATGGCAAATTACTATAGCGACCATCCTGAGTTTGACTTCTATCTCAATCATCCTGAGATGAAGCGTATCGTGGAACTCAAGGAGCGCAATTTCGCAGACAAAGATACGTATGCTGACGCACCGGTAGACTTCGATGACGCCATCGAAAACTATAAGCACGTGCTTGACATCACCGGTGACATCGCCGCCAACATTCTCGAACCCAATGCAGAGGACGTGGATCTGGAGGGACCGCATCTCGTAGACGGACGGATGCACTATGCCGCCAAGACTTACGAGAATCTGGACGCCACCCGCAAGGCCGGACTGTGGGGCATCTCCATGCCGCGGCGTTATGGCGGATTAAGCCTTCCCATCACGCCTTACTCCATGGCTTCCGAGATAGTGGCCACGGCTGATGCCGGATTCCAAAATATATGGTCGCTCCAGGACTGTATCGAGACACTTTATGAATTCGGTGACGAGGAGCAGCGCAAAAAGTACATCCCCCGGGTGTGCGCAGGAGAGACCATGAGTATGGACCTCACTGAGCCCGACGCCGGTTCTGACCTCCAGCGCGTGATGCTCAAGGCCACCTATGACGAGGAAAACAAGTGCTGGCGGCTGAATGGCGTGAAGCGCTTCATTACTAACGGCGACTCCGACATCCACTTGGTCTTGGCCCGTTCGGAAGAAGGCACTCGCGACGGCCGCGGACTCTCCATGTTTATTTACGACAAGCGTGACGGTGGCGTGACCGTTCGTCACATTGAGCATAAGTTGGGTATCCATGGGTCGCCAACTTGTGAGCTGGTGTACAAAAACGCCAAGTGTGAGCTTTGCGGCAACACGCGCTTGGGCCTTATTAAGTATGTGATGGCCCTGATGAACGGTGCCCGTCTGGGCATTGCGGCTCAAAGCGTAGGCGTGAGTCAGGCCGCTTACAATGAAGCCATTGCTTACGCCCGTGAGCGCAAGCAGTTTGACACTGAGATTGTCAAGTTCCCCGCTGTATATGACATGATTAGCCGCATGAAGGCGAAACTGGACGCCGGACGCAGCATCCTTTATCAGACTGCCCGCTACGTGGACATCTATAAGGCGCTCGACGATATTGCCCGTGAGCGCAAGCTCACGCCCGAGGAGCGTCAGGAACAGAAGAAGTACAGTCGTCTGGCTGATGCCTTCACACCGTTGGCCAAGGGTATGAACTCGGAGTATGCCAACCAAAATGCCTATGACGCCATCCAGGTGCATGGTGGTTCGGGCTTCATCATGGAGTACAAGAGCCAGCGGCTCTACCGCGACGCCCGTATCTTCTCTATCTATGAGGGAACTACGCAGCTTCAGGTGGTGGCTGCCATCCGCTATATATCTAACGGCACCTACCTCAACATCATCAAGGAGATGCTGGAGAAAGAAGTGGCTGAAGACTTGCAGCCTTTGAAGGTGCGTGTGGAGAAGATGGTGACACTCTATGAGCAGGCGCTTACTTATGTCAAGGAGGCCAATGACCAGGAGATGCACGACTTCTTGGCTCGTCGTCTGTATAACATGACTTGCGATATCATCATGTCGCTCCTCATTCTTGATGACGCTACCCGCGCTCCGGAGCTGTTCCAGAAGAGTGCCAACGTCTATGTGCGCTATGCTGAGGCAGAGGTGATAGGCGATGCCGCTTATGTTACAAGCTTTATCAAGGAAGATTTGGCTAATTTCCGTGCTGAGTAACAAATAGTTACTGAGTTATCCACAATTGATAAGGGTGTGCCGGGACGCATTTGAATGCAGACTGGCACACCCTCTTCTTGTTTTTCTTTATAGTATCCGCAATGCCGATGCATGTAGGTGTTGTGGATATGTCTTTTATATAAGTATAGAAAATTGCTGTCTGCGAAAAGTTATTCCTTCTTGATGCAGTGTTCCAACACCTCTTCATGGTAAGTAGGTGCTCAAAATTAATTTATATGATTCTATGC